>NZ_JBEXCS010000124.1:0-23154 GCF_040605395.1 Streptomyces sp. NPDC005648
TGCCCCCTCTGGGGGAGTTTGAGGACGAGGCCGTTCAGGCCGAAGCGGGGGTCTGGGGGCGGCAGCCCCCAGTCACCGGCACCGGCACCGGCACCGGCACCGGCACCGGCACCGGCAGCGCCCTACTCGGTGAACGGGTCGAAGTCGCCGTACTCCCGCTCCGCGTCATCCCGCTCCGCCTGCTTGTCCCGCCGCCGCTGCGCCGCAGGCCTGGGCGCCTCGAAGCGGTGGTCCTCGCCACGCCGTCCCAGCATCTCCGCCCCGGACATCATCGACGGCTCCCAGTCGAAGACGACCGCGTTGTCCTCGGGCCCGATGGCGACACCGTCGCCCGCCCGGGCGCCCGCCTTCATCAACTCCTCTTCCACACCGAGGCGGTTGAGCCGGTCCGCGAGATATCCCACGGCCTCGTCGTTGTTGAAGTCGGTCTGCCGCACCCAGCGTTCGGGCTTCTCGCCCCGCACCCGGAACAGCCCGTCCTCCTCCGGCGTCACGGTGAAGCCCGCGTCGTCGACGGCCTTGGGGCGGATCACGATCCGCGTCGCCTCTTCCTTCGGCTTCGCGGCCCGGTGCTTCGCCACCAGCTCCGCGAGCGCGAACGACAGCTCCCGCAGCCCGAGATGGGCCACCGCGGACACCTCGAAGACCCGGTATCCCCGTGCCTCCAGATCCGGCCGCACCATCTCCGCGAGGTCCTTGCCGTCCGGTACGTCGATCTTGTTCAGCACGACGATCCGCGGCCGCCGGTCGAGGCCGCCGTACTGCTTGAGCTCCTCCTCGATGACATCGAGGTCGGAGACGGGGTCCCGCTCGGACTCCAGGGTCGCGGTGTCCAGCACATGCACGAGCACACTGCACCGCTCCACATGCCGCAGGAACTCGAGACCCAGTCCCTTGCCCTGGCTGGCACCGGGGATCAGTCCGGGCACGTCCGCGATGGTGTACACGGTCGAACCGGCCGTCACCACACCCAGGTTGGGCACGAGCGTCGTGAACGGGTAGTCCGCGATCTTCGGCTTGGCGGCGCTCAGCACCGAGATCAGCGAGGACTTGCCCGCGCTCGGATAGCCGACGAGCGCCACGTCGGCGACCGTCTTCAGCTCCAGGACGATGTCCTGCAGATCCCCGGTCACACCGAGCAGCGCGAACCCGGGCGCCTTGCGGCGGGCGGACGCCAGAGCGGCGTTGCCCAGCCCGCCCCGGCCGCCCTGCGCGGCGACGTACGAGGTGCCGTGTCCGACGAGGTCGGCGAGGACATTGCCGGCCTTGTCCAGCACCACGGTCCCGTCCGGCACCGGAAGGACCAGGTCCTCGCCGTCCTTGCCGGACCGGTTGCCGCCCTCGCCGGGCTTGCCGTTGGTGGCCTTGCGGTGCGGGGAGTGGTGGTAGTCGAGCAGTGTCGTCACCGACTGGTCGACGGTGAGGATCACATCCCCACCCCGGCCGCCGTTCCCGCCGTCGGGCCCGCCGAGCGGCTTGAACTTCTCACGGTGGACGGAGGCACAGCCGTGACCTCCGTTACCCGCGGCGACATGCAGCTCGACGCGGTCCACGAAGGTGGTCATCGGGTGTGCCTCCAGATACGTACGGGACTGTCTCTTGTACTAACACGCGAAAGGCGGACCCGCCTTCCCACCAGGGAAGTGAGGTCCGCCTCGCGAAAAGCTTCCGATCAGTTGCCTGAGCCTCAGGCGACCGGAACGATGTTCACGACCTTGCGGCCACGGAACGTACCGAACTCCACCGCACCGGCGTTCAGCGCGAACAGCGTGTCGTCGCCGCCACGGCCAACGCCCGCACCCGGGTGGAAGTGGGTACCGCGCTGGCGGACCAGGATCTCGCCCGCGTTGACGACCTGACCGCCGAAGCGCTTCACGCCGAGGCGCTGAGCGTTGGAGTCACGACCGTTACGGGTGGACGATGCGCCCTTCTTGTGTGCCATCTCTCCTCAGTCCCTTACTTCGCAGCCGCGGGGATCTCAGTGACCTTGATCGCCGTGTACTGCTGGCGGTGGCCCTGACGACGGCGGTAACCGGTCTTGTTCTTGTAGCGAAGGATGTCGATCTTGACGCCCTTGTGGTGATCCACGACCTCGGCCTGGACCTTGATGCCGGCCAGGACCCACGGGTCGCTGGTCACAGCGTCGCCGTCGACAACGAGCAGGGTCGAGAGCTCGACCGTGTCGCCAACCTTGGCGGTGGAAATCTTGTCAACCTCAACGATGTCGCCGACAGCAACCTTGTGCTGGCGACCACCGCTGCGCACGATGGCGTACACGCGGATCTCACTCTCTCGCTCGGGAACGGCACCCCCGCAGTCCAGCCACCCGGCACGGGCGGCCTCTCCGGAGCACCCAGTGCCCTGGAGGAATGAGGTTTACGGGGATGTGGCGCGCCCATATCCAAGGACACGCCGACGGTCAAGGTTACGGGGCCGCGGCCGAGGGGGTCAAACCGGGCCGGGCCCCACGGGTATGCGGCCGATCACACCGACCGACCGCACCCCTGCCTCGTACTGCTCGAACTGCTCAGCTCTCGTCGGCGGCTGCCGAGACCGCGGTCTTCTTCGCCGTCGTCTTGGCCGCTGCCGTCTTGGCGGTCGTCGCCGCCTTCTTGGCCGTGGCCTTCTTCGCGGCCGTCTTCTTGGCCGCCGTCTTCTTGGTGGCCGCCTTCTTCGCGGTCGCCTTCTTGGCCGTCTTGCGGGCGGCCGTCTTCTTGGCCGGAGCGGCCTCCTCGACGCCGTCCCCGGCACCCTCGCCCTCGGCCGCCGGAGTGGCCGACGTCTCCGCGGCCGACGGGACGACCACGACGGCCGCCTCCTCGGACGCGGTGGGCGCGGTCTCCTTGCGCACCGCGCGACGCCGCGGACGGGCCGGGGCGGCGCTCTCGGCGGGCGCCTCGGGCTCCGTGGCGACCGCCTCGGCGGCCTGCACGGCGGCGGGCGCGGCCTCCACGGCCGGCGCGGCCTCGGTGACCGTCACCACGGCGGCCTCGGCCCCGGCCGGCGAACCGGCGGGCGCGGACACCTTGCGGGTGGCCCGACGGCGCGTACGGCCCTTGGGCGCGGTCTCCTCGACAGCGGCGGGCGCCTCGGACGCGGCCGCCTCGACCACCGGGTCCTCCGCGGCGACCGGCTCGGCGTGCGCCTCGGCGGCCCGCTCCGGCCGCACCGGAAGCCCGGCCTCGACCTCGGCCGTCACCTCCTGCGCGGTCGGCGCGCTCTCCTCGGCTCGGGCCTCCTCACGCCCGGCGGAACGCCGCTCGTCGCGACGGTCCTCACCGCGCGGCGCACCCGCCGGAGCCGAGGCCCGCCGGCTCGCCCGGCGCCGCGAACGACCACCTCGTACGGCGGCCTCCGCCTCGGCGACGCTGCTGTACAGCTCCTCGTCGGGCTCGAAGGCGGGCGCGGAGAGGGCGACAGGCTCGGCGACCTCGGCGGCGAGCTCGGCCTCCGTCTCGGTCTCCTCCACGTCCGGGGCGTCGACGGCCACCGCCGCCTCGTGCACGTGCTCGTGCCCGTCGCCGCCCCGCCCGCGCTTGCGGCGCTTGCCGCCGCCGCCGGCGGAGGTCGGCTGTTCCATGTGCACGATGACACCGCGGCCGTTGCAGTGGACGCAGGTCTCGGAGAAGGACTCCAGCAGGCCCTGGCCGACCCGCTTGCGGGTCATCTGGACCAGGCCCAGCGAGGTCACCTCCGCCACCTGGTGCTTGGTCCGGTCCCGGCCCAGGCACTCCAGCAGGCGCCGCAGCACCAGGTCCCGGTTGGACTCCAGGACCATGTCGATGAAGTCGATGACGATGATGCCGCCGAGGTCGCGCAGCCGCAGCTGACGGACGATCTCCTCGGCCGCCTCCAGGTTGTTCCTGGTGACGGTCTCCTCGAGGTTGCCGCCCTGACCGGTGAACTTGCCGGTGTTGACGTCGACGACGACCATCGCCTCGGTCCGGTCGATCACCAGCGAACCGCCGCTGGGCAGCCAGACCTTGCGGTCCAGCGCCTTCGCCAGCTGCTCGTCGATCCGGTACGTGGAAAAGACGTCGACCTCGCTGGTCCACTTCGACAGCCGGTCGGCCAGGTCGGGCGCGACGTGCGCGACGTATCCGTGGATGGTCTCCCACGCGTCGTCGCCGCTGACGACGACCTTGGTGAAGTCCTCGTTGAAGATGTCCCGCACGACCCGAACGGTCATGTCCGGCTCGCCGTACAGGAGCGTCGGGGCGTTGCCGCCCTTCGACTTCTTCTGGATGTCCTCCCACTGCGCCTGGAGCCGCTCGACGTCCCTGCGCAGCTCGTCCTCCGAAGCGCCCTCGGCGGCCGTACGGACGATGACGCCCGCGTCCTCGGGGACGATCTTCTTGAGGATGGTCTTCAGCCGGGCCCGCTCGGTGTCGGGCAGCTTGCGGCTGATACCGGTCATCGAGCCCTCGGGGACGTACACGAGGTAGCGACCGGGGAGGGAGACCTGGCTGGTGAGGCGCGCGCCCTTGTGCCCGATCGGGTCCTTCGTCACCTGGACGAGCACGGACTGCCCGGACTTCAGCGCGCTCTCGATGCGCCGCGGCCCGTTGGCCATGCCGAGCGCCTCGAAGTTCACCTCACCGGCGTAGAGGACGGCGTTGCGGCCCTTGCCGATGTCGATGAAGGCGGCCTCCATCGAGGGCAGCACGTTCTGCACCTTGCCCAGGTACACGTTGCCGACGTACGAGGTGGCCTGCTCCTTGTTGACGTAGTGCTCGACGAGCACGCCGTCCTCCAGGACGCCGATCTGCGTACGCTCACCGCTCTGCCGGACGACCATCACGCGCTCGACGGCCTCGCGGCGGGCGAGGAACTCGGCCTCGGTGATGATCGGGACGCGGCGGCGGCCCTGCTCACGGCCTTCGCGACGCCGCTGCTTCTTGGCCTCCAGACGCGTGGAGCCCTTGATGGACTGCACCTCGTCGGACGGCTCCGACTTCGGGCGCGGTTCGCGGACCTTGACGACGGTGCGCTCGGGGTCGCCGTCACCGGGCTCGGTGTCCACGCCGGAGTCACCGGCGCGACGGCGACGCCGACGGCGGCGACGGCTGCTGGAGCTGGAGCCGCCGGGCTCGTCGTGCGCGTCCTCGTCGTCCTCCTCCTCCTGCTCGGCGGTGTCCTCGGCGTCCTGGGAGGCCTGCTCGGCGGCGATGTCCTCGCCGTCCTCGCCCTCGTCGTCCACGCCGGCCTCGGCGGACTCGCCGCGACGGCGACGGCGGCCACCGCGCCGACGGCGGCGCCGCGACCCGGTCTCCTCGGACTCGTCACCGTCACCGGCGTCCTCGACCGACTCCTCGGCCTCGTCCGCCTCGTCCGCCTCGTCCTCCACGGCGGTCTCGGCGACCGGGGCCGTCTCGGCCTCGTCGCCGAACGCGCCGCCCCGGCGACGACGCCGGCGGCGCGCCCCGGCGGGCTCCTCCTGGAACTCGTCCTCCGGCTCGGCGACCTCGGCCTCGGCCTGCGCGGCGGCCGCGGCGGCGGCCCGCTGCGGCGTCTGGAACATCGGCTCGGCGAACACCGGCGCCTGGAACACGGCCACGGCGGGCCGCGCCGGCCGCTTCGGCTCCTCTTCCTCGGCCGCTTCGTCTCCGGCCCTGACGGCGGCGGGCGCGGAGAACCCGGTGGCGGCCTTGCGCGCCACCCGACGACGCCCACGGCGCGGAGCGGCGTCCTCGTCGGCGGGGGCCTCGGCGGCGGGCACCTCGGTCGTACGGGCCTCGGCGGCAGGCGCTTCGGCCGCACCGGCGGACGCCTGCGCCGACTCGGCACCGGCGGTCACGGCCGCCTCGGCACCTTCGGGCGCTCCGGCCGGCGCGGACACACGGCGGGTGGCCCGACGGCGGGTGCGACGCGGAGCGGCGTCCTCGGCGGCCTCGCCGGACACGACAGCCTCCTCGGACACGACAGCCTCCTCGGCTACGACGGTTTCGGCGGCCACCGCGGGAACGGCGGCCTCGGTCACGGCGGCCGACTCGGCCTGCGCGACCTGCGTGGTGGGGGCGGCCTCGCCGGCGTCGGCCGACTGCGGCGCACCGGCGGGCGCGGAGGCCCGGCGGGTGGCGCGGCGGCGGGTACGACCGGCGGGCGCGGGCTCCTCTGCGGGAACCTCGGCGACGGCAGGCGCCTCGGCGACCGCTGCGGTCTCCGGGACGGTTTCGGCGCTTTCGGCGGCGGCCGCGGGCACGACGCTCTCCGCACCCTCACCGGCAGCGGGCGTCCCGGCAGGCGCGGTCGCACGGCGCGTCGCGCGACGGCGGGTACGGCGCGGAGCGACGTCCTCGCCGTCCTCACCGGACACGGCGGCCTCCTGGGCCTCGGCACTCACCGGCGTCTCGTCGGCGGCGACCGGGGCGGTGGCGGGCAGCACGGTCTCGGCGGCCTCGGCCGCGGGCGCGGCCCCGGCGGGCGCGGAGGCGCGACGCGTGGCACGACGGCGGGGACGACCGGCGGGCGCGGGCTCCTCGGCGGGAACCTCGGTCTCGACCTCGGCGTCGGCAGCGATCACCGGCTCGATGTTCTCGTCGACCTTCTGGTCTTCGTCGGCCATGTGGTCGTCGTCGGTCGGTATGGCCGACGCGGTGATCTCCTCCGGCGTTTCGGAGGTGCCCCCGGCGGGCGGTCCCGCGGGGCGTGAAGCGGCACGGCGCCGACGACGCGGCGGCAGGGTGTCGCTGGGGGTGTTCAGTTCGGAACCCTCTTGGGGTTCGGTCGGCTCGAGCATGCGGGCTTATCTCCCGTCAGGCTCCCGGGCGCCGCGCCTGGTCCGGCGTCGATCGTGAGGATCGACCGCCGTTGACGTCCGCGGCCCGCGCGATGCGCGTGTGCCGCCGTCCGGGGCGCGGGCGCCGCACGGGAGCTCTCTGTGTCCTGTCTCGCCGGTTCCGTACGCCATGTTGCGTACGGCCTGGCGAAAGTCTTCTGGTCGGTGCGCTGCCCGACCCAGGTGGCTCCCGAGTCCGAGGGCGGCGCTACGACGTCCGTCCTTCGCGGGACCTTCTACGCAGGCGCCTTCGCGGCGGCAGCGGTATCGGCCGTATGGAGGGCCGTCGCTGCCTCGCGGTCGGGCGCGAGCGGGTCGGTCACCGTGCCGGTCTCTTCATCGAGCAGCCCCTGCGCCAGCCTGGTCACCGCTGCGGGGACCGGCGGCGCCAGGTCGGCCACGGCGCGGAGACCGGACAGGACGTCGTCGGGTCGTACGGCAGGCGTCACGTGCCGAACAACCAGCCGCAGTATCGCACAGGGCTGGTCGGTCGGCCTATCAGCCCCGTCACTATGCGTTTCATGAGCTGCGCGCACCTGGAGATCGACGACCGCGGGGCGGGCGTCGAAGGTCCGTACGCCGTTCTTCGTCATCCGCTGGACCTCGACGGTCTCGGCGGTGTCGAAGGCGGCGACGGCCCGCTCGGCCTCGGCCGGCTCCACGCCCTCCAGCCGCAGCTCCCACACGGAAGCCGTGAGCCGGTCGGCGAGGCCGGAGGTCCGGGCCTCGACCGCGTCGACGATGTCGAGCCCGGTGGGCAGCGACTCGTCGAGCAGAAGCCTCAGCTTCTCCGGATCGCGCGCCTCGGTCAGGGCGATCTCCAGGAACTCCGCCTCACTGCCCGTGCCGGTGGGTGCGGCATTGGCGTACGACACCTTCGGATGCGGCGTGAACCCCGCCGAGTACGCCATCGGCACCTCGGCACGGCGCAGCGCACGCTCGAAGGCGCGCTGGAAGTCACGGTGGCTGGTGAACCGGAGGCGGCCGCGCTTGGTGTAGCGCAGTCGGATGCGCTGCACCGCGGGTGCGGGCGGCGGGCCTTCGGGCTGTCGCTTGCCCAGTGTCGCTCAGTCCTTCGTGAGTGCGGTCGTACTGCTACCTAGAGTACGTGTCTCGGGGCCCGTCGGTTCCCGCCGGTCGAGCGCTTCCACCCGCCGGGGCTCGCCGAGGAGCATCCGCCGGAAGTCGGCGCGGGCCTGCCGTACGGACTCCCGGGCGGCGGCCAGCGCCTCGCGTGCCGCCCGCCCCGCACTGCGCGCGACGGCGGCAACGGGCCGCACCAGGACGTCCCTGACGACATGTCCCACGGGGGTGAGGACGGTCCGGTACGCCCAGCGGACGGGTTCCACGAAAACCCATCGGAAGAGGGTCGCCAGCGCCCGCCCCACGGCGAGCGAAATCCGCCCGGCCACCCGCCAGGCATGCCCGAGCGCGTCCCACACCTCCCGCCCGACGACGGCGAGGACCCGCCCCACGGGGACGAGAACCCAGCGCCACAGGGCCAGCGCGGGCAGCACGAACAGCACCCTGCCGATCCAGTACAGCGCGGTACCGATCCCGTCGAAGAGCATCTCGAGCACCCACAGCACCCCCCGCGCGCACCAGGCGATCAGCCGTCCGACCGGGGCGAGGATCCACTCGTACACCCACCGGCCGGGTACGACGAGGAGGTACCGGGCGAGCCAGGCCACGACGGCGTACACCCCGCCGGCGATCGCGGCGAGCACCAGGCCGGTCCCCCGCAGGAACCAGGCGACGGCACGCCCGACGGGAGTGAGCACGCGCGCGTACAGCCACGCCAGCATGGACACGAGGGCATGGCCCAGGGGCGTGAGGACCTGCCGGTACAGCCAGGTGAGGGGAATGACGAGCAGAACCTTCCCGAGCCACCCGAGCGCCTTGCCGACGGGTACGACGCCGTACCGCCACAGCGCGACCAGCGGCCACACGAACACCGCTCGCGCCAGCCACGACAGGGCCCGCCCCAGCGGCCTGAACACCGTGTCCCGCAGGAACCGCCCCACCACCACGAGCGCGTCCCACACCATCCGCACCGGCACGACCAGCACGAGCACGACGATCCGCACCGGAATACGGATCGCCACGGCCAGACACCCTTCAGGCGTCTGCCGCAGGGGCGGCTCGTGGCGTTTCTCCAGGTCCATACCGACGTAGACGCGTCGGTCGGCCGGATGGATGCGCTGTCCGGACACCAGGTCCACCCGCCCTCGGCCTGTGCGGTCGTTCCGGAGGCCGGGGGAGGTGGCGAGACGCCAGACGGCAAGCCGTCGCGGAAACAGGTCAACCGGCAGCGCCGCCGGACGGGTTGGGCCACTACGAGGAGGCCCTGGCCGACTACACCCGCGCCCACGGCCTTCATCCGGACGACGCCTGGTTCCACGTCGAACCCGCGGTCACCCCGCGCCTGTTGAACCGTCAACGCCCTACTGCTGAGAACCCTGGCAAGCCGGCGAAAGGGGTGCGGGCTGTCCCCCACTCGCAAGTCCCGTTGCATCCGGGGACGTCGGCGTGGCGCGCACACCGGCAAAGGAGACCCAGCCCGAGCCGTCCGAGAGATGGAACCAGACGTCGTTGTTGAACGGGGCGCTATTCGTCGGATAAGCCACAGCCGCGTGAACCCAACCGTCCACGCCTATGCTGTGGTTGCCGGCAAGGCCGCCTATCTGTTTCGAAAGCACTGTCGGAGCTGTCCGGACAGCGGTTCCGTACGGCGCCCAACGGTTCTGTGCGTACACCTGAAAAGGCGAGCACCCGCCCTTGAATCCGATGACACCGACTCCAGAGGCCGACGCCTTGTGTCCCCAAGGGGTGTACTGCCACCAGATCGGCGGGCCTGTAAGCAATACAAATGCAAGTACGATCGAGATGATGATCCCGGTCACAGGCTTACTGATCCAGTCACGCACGACTCCATGGTGACCCATCGCGGTAGCCCGGGGAATAGACGCTTTTCCACTGCCTCGAGCCGCGTCAACCGGGCCACCCCGGTACGTACCGCACCGCCGGCAGCGCCACGTCGTCGTCGTTGTCCGGTGGCCGCGCGCGGGACAGCAACTCGTCGGTGAAGGGCTCCACGGGGCGGTGGGCCAGGACCGCGGCATACCGCCTCAGCCGGTCCATGCCCTCGTCCAGGGTGCGGGTCCGGGACTCGATCAGACCGTCGGTGTAGAGGACCAGGGTGGCTCCGGGCGGCAGTTCCGCCGTCGCGTCGGGGCGGGCCTGCCCGGGCCTGACACCCAGGAGGATTCCATGACCGCCGGTCAGATAGCGGGCCACACCCTCACGGGTGACCAGCAGCGGAGGAGGATGGCCGGCGTTCGTCCAGGACAGCCGGCACCGGCCGGCGCTCTCCGTCATACGGGCGAAGACCAGCGTGGCCATGGAGACCTCAGCGATGTCCGACGCCGCTGCGCAGTTGCGCCATGCCGGCCGCCGCCTCCAGGTCGTGGCCGACGACGTCCCCGACGGCGAGGGCGGTGGCGCCGTCGGACAGGGTGAACGCGTCGTACCAGTCGCCGCCCACATGGGAGGTCCGGCAGGCTGCGGAAGCGCACCCAGCGGTCGTCGTAGGCAGTGCGCAGTTCATGGGCGACGGAGGGCCCTTCGGGAACTGGCGCTGCCACAGTGCTGACATACGGTCTCTGCCCAGGTCGCTGCTCATCCCTCGGCCGGTGCCACGCCGATCGGGCAGGAGACTCCAGTCCCGCCCAACCCGCAGTACCCGCCCGGGTTTTTGCTGCTCGAAAGGTACTGCCGGTGGTAGCTCTCAGCCCGGTAAATGATGCTCAACGCCTGCTCCTGCCGGCCAGCGGCTACCCGACGGTGCGAACGGTCGTGGACAGTCCCCTCGCGGGCCGCCGACCCTCACGCCCATGCCACCTCAGAGACGATCTGGGAAGCCCTTGCAGGGCCCGGCAGTGGCGTCCGGGACGGTGCCGACTGCGCCAGTGGGCGAGAACGCGGACCGCCGACCGCAGCCGCGACCTCGCCCTCACTCACCCCCGCCAGCGCCTCAATCACCCGATCGAGTGCCTCGCTCACGTCAGTGCGTGTGACCGCTCGGCGCCGACGTCGGACCCGCGTTCTTGACCGTAAGAGGCAACAGCTTCTTGCCAGTCGGGCCGATCTGGATGTGGGTGTCCATCTGCGGGCATATGGACACATGGTCAGAACCAGCTCTACCGTTCTTGACATGGGAACCCGTACACGGAAGCGCACAGCAACTGACCATAAGCAGTACTCAGTTGAAGCCGAGTGGACTGCTGCAGATCTCGCGCTCCTAGAGGAGCTGAAGGCGGCTGAGGCCCTACTGCCCGAGGACGCCCCTCGGGCTCTCTTATCCATCCGCTTGTCTGTCCTGACGGACGAAACCACGTCGCCCGTCCGGCAGGAGTTGGATCTCCGCATCCTGGCAAGGGAGCGGGGCAGTCGAGTTGTCGGCGTCGCCTCAGACCTGAACGTGTCGGCGACGAAGGTTCCGCCATGGAAGAGGAAAGATCTCGGGGACTGGCTGAATAACCGATCCCCCGAGTTCGACGAGTTGTTGTTCTGGAAGCTGGACCGCTTCGTCCGTCGCCTCTCCGATCTCTCGACGATGATCGAGTGGAGCCTGAAGCGCGGGAAGAACCTGGTCTCGAAGCACGACAGCCTTGATCTCACGACCACGGCCGGGAAGATCATGGTCACGATCATCGGCGGCATCGCTGAGATCGAAGCGGCCAACACCTCCACCCGCGTCACGAGCCTGTGGGACTACGCGAAGACCCAGGAAGAGTGGATCATCGGCAAGCCGGCATACGGCTACGTCACAGGTGAAGACGGCTCGGGGAAGCCCGGTCTCGTCATCGAGCCCAATGCACACAAGGCTCTGCACTGGGCTCGGCGTATGGCACTTCGGGGACGCTCCGCCCGGTTCATGGTGCGCTGCCTGAAGCGTTCCGGCCTCATGAGCCAAGGGCTCACCGTGGCAACGCTCCACCGCCGCCTCCGCAACCCTGCACTCCTCGGCTACCGAGTAGAAGAGGACAAGCAGGGAGGCCAGCGACGCTCGAAGCCTGTTCTCGGCAAGGACGGCAGGCCGATCAAGGTTGCTCCCCCGATCTTCACCACGGAGGAGTTCGAGACCCTCGGCGCCGCCCTCGACAAGCGCAAGAAGAACCAGCCCCCGCGCCGGGTCGGCGGAGCGACTCAGTTCCTCGGTGTCCTCCTGTGCGCCGACTGCAAGACGAACATGATCGTGCACATTACGAACAACGCGTGGGGGACCTACCAGTACCTACGGTGCCGCAACTGCAAGAGCGGCGGCCTTGGCGCACCCAACCCCGAGCAGGTCTACGAGCGCCTCGTGGAGGACGTGCTCAAGGTTCTCGGGGACTTCCCTGTGCAGGTGCGCCAGTACGCCGAAGGTGCCGAAGTGCGGCGGGAGATCAAGCGACTTCAAGCCTCCATCGCGCTCTACATGACAGAGCTCGAACCCGGGGGTCGGTACACGAAGACCCGGTTCACGAAGGAGCAGGCAGAGGCGACTCTGGACAAACTCATTGCGGAACTCGAAGCGATCGACCCAGAGACGGCGAAGGACCGATGGGTCAACGTCCACGGGGGCAAGACGTTCCGCGAGCACTGGCAGGAAGGTGGCATGGAGGCGATGTCCGCAGACCTGTACCGAGTTGGCATCCGATGCGAGGTCACTCGTACGAAGGTGCCGAAGGTACGTGCCCCGAAGGTGCACCTTCGCCTGTTGATTCCGAAGGACGTACGCGAGCGCCTCGTGATCCGTGAGGACGACTTCGCCGACGCCCTCTGACACAGTCCGGCCCCCACACGAAACGGCCGCCTCTCCCAGCTTCGGGGGGAGGCGGCTTCGTGTATCACTCGAACCACGACTCAGCGTCGAACGGTCTTTCCGTGCCGTCTTCATCCACAATCACGATCTCACTCTCGATCAGGCTCTTGGTCCCGCCGTCGGTTGAAGCGTCGCGCTCAGGCAGAGGAGTTATTGGCTCCACCCCACCTCTTGCCTCGCATCCGCGCCGAGCCGTCGGGACTCCGCAAGGTCTTCGGCGATGCCCGTCGCTATGAGAGCGGCACCGGGGGTGTGACCGGAGCCGACGTAGCGCCACTGCCGTTCCGTGATCGCGTCGGGCGCCTTGGCCTGGCCGACATGGCGAGCCCGTTCCGCGCGGAGCGCCGCATACGTCGTGGAATAGGCGCGGGACTTGGTGAGGATGTGGCCTCGGTAGCCGAGGGTGTGTGTCCAGGCATGGAGGCGGAAGTGTGCGTACTCGGGGAGGACGCCGAGACGCCAACAGGTACGCATGAGAGTGCGGACGTGCGAGCTAACGGAGGCCGCTTCAATGTCGGCGCAGGTCGAGACCGGATGGTCGATGCCGGCGCCTGTCTCGCTCGCGCCTTTCGTGACGTACTTGGCCACGTATGCGGCGACCGCGTCATCGGCGGGCCCGTCGCCATCGACGTGCAGCGGTCGCACGTCAATCTGAGCGCCCCAGCCCAAGGCCAACTCACCCACGGCCGGACTGTACGAAGTGCGGATCAGAACCCGTAGGGCGGAGGCACGCACGGCGTCGGTGAGGAGTTCTGCCGTGCCCCAGGCCGGGGGTTCTTCACCAGGCCCGTGCGGACCGTCGAGGCGAACGACGGCATGGACGTGGACGGCCGCACGTTTCTGGTACTCGGCCACCCTCGCGAAGGAGAGTCGGGCGTGCTGGGCGAAGTGGGACTGTACGAGACCGACCGAGGAGGCCAGGCGCCGCCGTACGTCGATGACGAACCGGTCCCACAGCTTGGAGGCGTGTGCGTGCCACAACACGTGGGCGGTGTAGTCGTAGCAGTCGGGGCACAGCGGTTGGCCGATGGCGGGGGCGTCAGTGTGGTGCGTGGTGCCGCAGCCGAGAGGCCGTCCGTGTTCACAGGTTCCGCCGTCGCGTCGAGGACGGCATACCTCCCCCATCCTGTGCACCGCCCCAAAGGACGGAGCGGTCAGGGTGACGAACAGCCGGGGACGATTGCGAACCGTAGCGGGGACGTTCTTGCCGCCGAGGAGGCCAGCGCGGACGAGGTGGTACGTGTCCCCCGCGTGGAGCCGGGAGCAGGCCGGGCAGACGGTTGCGCGGCGGTTGCGGCAGCGGACGAGGAGGCGTTCGCCGGGTTCATGGCGGGTGTCGTAGTTGCTCAAGATCTCGCCGGTTGTGCCGTCGAGAGTGGTCGTGGAGCCGGAGAGGTGGATGGGGTGGGAGCAGCCGCCGGTTGCGGTGACCTGCTCCAGCCAGCGCGGGAACTGTGGGTCTTGGGCGATACGGATGGCGTCGCGGTCCGCTTCGGAGAGCTGTCGCAGGCGCGCCGCGCGGTCGAGGACGGCGCGCCTGTCAGCCGAGGTGTGTTCCGGGGTAATGGTGGTGACCTTCCGGGGTTGGCCGCCGTAACGGCACGGATGTTGATGGGTGGGGCGCTGTCGGTCATGGGGATCGCTCCCTTGCGTGCGTCGAGTGGGAGGGGCGGGTCAGCGGATGGTTCCGGTGCCCCGGCAGACGCGGCAGCGCCGCAGCCGTCCGGTCCAGGTCTTGCGGGCTCCGTCGCCCTTGCAGTGCGGGCACCTCACGCGAGGCATCGGCATGACTGGGTGTCCCTTCTGCTCAGTGGTGGGAGAAGCCGGTGATCAGCCAGGTGACGAGCCCGTGGATGGTGAAGATGACGGGGGTCTGGCCGAGGTAGACGCCGAAGAGGCCGACGCAGACCGCTTCCCAGGCACGCACGTCGCGGGAGCGGACGAGGAGGACGGTGATGATCCCGAAGATCACCGCGAACGTGAACGCTGTTCCTTCGCTGATCACTTGCTGTCTCCTTCCAGCACTGCGAGCGCGCGGTCGAGGGCTGGCAGGTGCGGGGTCAGGGCGGCGTACTTCCGGGCCGTGGATACGGCCTCATCGGTCGAGGTGAGGTGGGAGCGGGCGCGGCTCCAGCCGCCGTCCGGTCCGGTGCACACGGCCACGCCGCGTTCCTCGGCTGTGATGGACTGGGCGACGGCCACGGCGTCCTTGTTCAGGTCACCCAGCGTCATTTCGGCGGTGCCGGGGTCGTTGACGCGGTGGCAGATCCGGCCGCCGAGCTGTGCCCGCAGCGCGGTGACACCGGGGCCGAGGTCGGAGCCGACGCGCTGTCCGGCAACGACCAGGTGCAGGCCGAGCGCGGCCCCGAGCTGCGCCAGGCGCAGCAGCAGCGTGGAGCACTGCTCCGCCTCCGCCTTGCCCTCCCGGGTGCCGTCGGAGAGGTAGAGTTCGGCGATCTCGTCGACGATCACGACGACCGGGACCGGCCGGAGCTTGTCCGGCAGCTCCCAGATCGAGCGCACCCTGGCCGACCGGCACATGTTCATGCGGTCTTGCATGTCGACCACCAGGGCCGAGAGCACGGCAACGGCTTCTCTGCGGCAGGTCGCCAGCGCGCTCAACCTGCCGGCGAACAGCCCCAGTTCCATGCCGCCCTTGCAGTCGATCCCGACCAGGGCGACCGGCTGCGTCGCCAACTGTGTGATCAGCCGCGCCAGCAGGGTGGACTTACCGGACCGGGTGGCCCCGGCGATCAACCAGTGCGGAACCAGCCGCAGGTCCATCACCCACGCGCCGCCGGTTTCCAAGGCACCGATGAGCGCGGACAGCAGCTCGGCCGGGGCGGTGGCTAAGCCGGGCCGCTGCAGCGGATCACTGACCATCGCGGTCAGCAGGACGAGCCCGCGTTCCGGCGAGGTGACGCGGACCGCGTGGACCTTCCACGCGTGTACGAACGCGTCCGCCGCCTTCATGTACGTCACCGGGGTCTGCCCCGCGTGCAGCCGCACGACCACCGACAGGCCCATGCGGGTGGCCCTCGGGAAGGAGATCCGAGGCGCAACCGGCCGCAGGGGATCACCCTTGACGACCAGGTCCCCGAGCAACCCGCGCGCCGGACGGCGGGACACCGACAGGTCGTTGAGTACGGCCACCCTGCGCCAGGTCGCCAGCACCCGGCAGACGGTGACCGGGTAGCCCAACAGGTACCAGTGCCAGGCCGGGCGATGCTGGCGCACCAGATCCCCGACGACGAGCACCCAGGCCAGCACCGCGAGCGCGAGGGCGAGCAGGATGGGTCCCATCACGCGTCACCGCCCTTGCCATGCGCGGCGGTGCCGTGCACGGGGGTGACGGCGTCGGCGCGGAAGCTGACGCCGTGCCTCTCGCCCATCGACCACATGAACGCGGTCAACCCGGTGACGCGGACGATCTGTCCTTCCTCGATGCCCTTGGGCTGACCGCTCACGGCAATCTCGATGCCCGAGATCCGGCGCCGGTCCTGCCGCACGGTGACCGCGACGGTCCAGACCGGGTTGCCGTCCCGGTCCCTCTTCACCTCCTGTGTCTCGGGGTTGGTGAGCTTCGCTTCGGGCGCGATGGCGCACCGCAGTACGCCCAGTCGCGTCGTGTCCACGGGAATGGACTGCATTTTGTGTGGCCTCCTTGGCCGGTTGGTTCGCCAGCTCTGATACTGACGTCACTTGTCCTTACGAGTTACGACTATGAAGTGCTGTACGACAGGGATGCAACTACTTATGCTGACGAGTGATGTCGCGCGTGCGACGTGCCTACGACCTCACCCGGAGATGACCCGATGTCAGAGATCCAGCGCCCCGGAGCCCTCTACCAGCAGGTCGCTGCCGCGATCCGGGAAGTGATCCTGTCCGGCGAGTTCGCGCCCGACTCCCTCTTGCCGTCCGAGGCCCAGCTCATGACCCGCTACGGCGTCTCCCGACCCACCGTCCGCAACGCCATCGCAGCCCTGCGCGCGGAAGGCCTTATCGACGTCCGCCACGGCAAGGGCAGCTTCGTCCGCTCCAGCGGACAGCCCACGCTCACCATCGAGCGCCGCATCAGCCGCACCGCCGAGGGCAAGTTCGTCATGCCCAACGGTGACATCTGGCAGGAGGCCGAGGAACCGTCCGCCTACCGGACCCGCACCACGAAGGAGACCGGCCGTCCCCTTCAACTCGGCAAGGAAGAGGCCCTGTTGGGCTGTGATCGTCTGCTCATCGACCCGAGCACCGGGACACGCGCCATGCACCGCACGTTGATCCCGTTCGAGGTCGCTCAGGTCGTGCCCCTGCTCGCCGAAGAGCCGTGCAAGCGCCCGGCGGCGTTCTACCGTCTGCTCACCGACAACGGGCACAAGCTGACCTGGTCCGAGACGGTACGCGCCCACATGCCCCTGCTCGACGAGCGGACCACGCTGAAGCTCCCGGACGCGACTCCGATCCTGCACCTTGCCCGAGTCACCCACGACACCGACGGCCGCCCACTCATCCTCGAAGAACTCCGCATCGGTGCAGACCGCGCCGAAGTCTCCTACCGGATCACCGCCGACAAACAGCCCGCTCGGCGCCGGGCCTGAGCCGCAACGGCAATCGGTCGAAACAGCCTTCACTTCCTCAAGGGCGCGCCTGCGGCGCGCCGGGGCGCCCGGCCGCCCCGGCCGGGCGTGCGGCGTGACCGCCGATCCCGTCCGGACGCCGGACGCCCCACACCGCAGCACACCCGAGGAGGCGAGGCGACGACCAGCCGTCGCAGGCCGGGGTTCACGGGGCTGGGGGTCGACGGCCGCAGAGACTTTAGGCAGCCACCATGGGGCGAGCCTCGAAGAACAGGGGGCCGATCGGGCTGTTGCGGGCAGGTCCAAGGACTGCCCGATCCGCTGGTGAGCGTAAGGCCCCCTGTTCACTCGCCCCATGGCAGCTCCCGCCCAAAGTCCCTGCGGCCGGCGACGTGCCCACCTGCACCGCTCACCAGCGCAAAAGCCCATCACGCTGCACCACCGTCCCCCTGCACGCGTGCCTCCAGGAGACCGGCAAGCCGGTCCACGGCACCGAGCGAGACCAGCAAGCGCACGACCCCGAGCCCGTCCTCATCGGTCGACGCGACGGCGCGCAACTCGAACGGCTCGAACTCCGCTCCGAGGAAGGCCAAGTTCAACCGGTCGGCCGCCTCGCGGGCCTCACGCCAGCCGCCGATGTAGTCGACGCCGGACACCCACAGCCCGAGGTCCGCGCCGGTCACGTCTAAGCCATCGCCGAACCACTCAGCTCCCGCGCCAGTCACCTTGCCACTCCCGTCTAGGTAACAGATCGTCAACTCTCTTTGTCCCAGGGCGAATGCACAGCACAGCGACCCCGGTACCATCAGGCACCGGGGATCGCTGTATCCCCTCCCGGACCACCCCGGTAGCTGCCAGGCGCGGGGGTGGTCCGGTCTCGGTATGAGGTTGTGAAGCGAGGCCCCCGGGTCCGAGTGGGGAACCCGGCGGACAGTCCCGGGGAGCCACGCCCCAATCACCAGAGGTCTGAGCCCCTGGCCCCGGACTGCCGCCAGCTCCCGAAGGAGCAACGCGGAGACGACAGCCCGGAGATCATCAAGACGAGTCGTCGTCGTCTTTGCCGTCGAGGTCAAGGCGGCACCACACGGTCTTGCCGCCCTTGTCTTCCGGCGTCCACCAGGCTGCCGCCGCCAACCGCTGCACGATAAGGAGGCCCCGCCCGCTGTCAGGCAAGATCGCCTCGGACAGCTCGCCCACGAGCCCCGGCAAGAAGTTCTCGCCCATCGGCAGAATCGGCGGTGTCGAATCCTCGTCCGTGACGCCGATGAAGAGCCACTTGGGCCACAGCTTGAAGATCACATCGATGCGCCGCGAACCGCCGGGTTGGGCGAGATTGGGTTCAGGAACGGCATGGTTCACGACGTTGCCCACCAACTCCGAGACGATCAGGCGGGCATCGTCCACGATCTCGCTCACACCGGCGCGCTCAAGGAACACGGCCGTCATATCGCGCGCCACCCGCGCCGAGTCGCGACACTCGGCGAAGAGGGTCAGTGTCAGGAAGTGCCCGTCGGAAGACGGATCGGGCACCGCAAACCAGTGAGCGAACGCATCTAACTCCTGCATCACACGCTCATGCCGCGCTTTCCTCGCGTCCATGACACGGACCACCGTCTCTGGTCACGTCTGCCGAGACCCTCCCGGCAGGGCGCCCCAGAGTGCACCCCCGTTCCCCGCCGTCGCTCCCCCTACTTGGGGACCCCCCTGTTGGGGACCCCCAGGCCCCTTGGGTGCTTCCTGGCCCCACTTGGCCCCTCCGCTTGCCAAGTGCCCTGAGTAGACTCGTCAGTCGGACGGAGCACGAAGATCGAAGAGAAGATCGACCAGAAGAGACGTTAGGTCAATCACGATGGGGAAGTGAGATGACCGTAGCTGCACCAACACCGGCAGCTCTCCCACCTCATGTTCTGGAACGCGCGGACGTGCGGTCGGCGATCTCCAATCACGACTTCGGTGAAGTCTTCAGACTCGCCAAGATCCACGGCAACATCAGCTACGCCAAGATCGCCGAGGCCACCGGCTACAAGCCGGAACACATCGGAAAGATGGCCCGCCCCGAAACCGATGGCAAGGGCGTCCGGCCGCGGATCATCCAGTTCCACAAGATCCTTGAAGTGGTGGACGGCCTACGCATCCCAGGCCATCTCGCCGGACTCGCCACACGCCCCTGGGAGTTGGAACGATCGCCCAAGAGCACCCAGCCGGAAGACCCCAGCACCCTGATCGCGCAGGGTGGCGCAGGCATATGGGACATCGCCGAGATGCTGCGCCGCACTGAGATGTCCAGCATCAACAGCGCTGCGCTTGAGTCCATCGAGCAGGGCATCGACCAACTGGCCCGCGCCTACCCGTACGCGAACGCCGACTACCTCCACGAGCGGACCAAGAACGGGCTGCACTACGTCACCAAGCAGCTCGAAGGCCGCACCACCCTCCGCCAGCACCGCGAACTACTCGTGGACGCCGGTTGGCTGTTCCTGCTGAACGCGTGCGTCCAGTACGACCGGGGCCAACGCGAGGCCGCCAACCTCAGCAAGGCCGCCGCACTCCGCATCGGCGAGGAGGCCGGGCACGGCGAGATCAAGGCATGGGCATGGGAGATCGAGGCTTGGTTCGCACTCACCCAGAGCCGTTGGCAAGACATGCTCGCCGCCGTCGAGGCCGGGCACATCGCTGACCAGACACACTCAGTCGGCGTGCAGCTCTACGCCCACAAAGCCCGCGCCGCCGCCCGCATGGGAGACGCCCGCCTGGTCCGCGACTCCCTGGATGCCGGCCGAGCGCGTCTTGACCGCCTACCGCGCCCCGACCACCCCGAACACCACTTCATCATCGACCCCGACAAGTGGGACTTCTACGAGATGGACGCCTACCGCCTCCTCGGAGACGACGAGCGCGCCGCCGCCCACGCCCGGTCAGTGATCGAGATCAGCACCGGCCCCGACGGTACCGAGATCTCCCCCATGCGCGCCGCAGAAGCCCGCCTCACCCTCGGAGTGGCCGCCGCTCGCACCGGGGAAATCGAAGAGGCTATCAACATGGGCACAAAGGCCCTCGAAGCCGACCGGCGGTCCCTTCCGTCCCTACTTTTAGTCGCCGACGAACTGGATAGAGAACTGCGCGCCATGTACCCCCGTGAAGCCGCGAAACGTAACTTCCATGAGCAGGTCACGGCCATCAAACGAGGCACCACCGGACCCGAACTTCCTTTCTGAAGCGTCAGCGACACGGTTACCCGCACCCGAGATACAGCCCAGCATGACAACGGCCTCTCGGTGGCTGGAATATTCCTCATGAAATCCAGCACCAAGAGGCCGTTAGCGAATTGCATTTTCCCACTCAGTCCAGCGTCACTCTACGCTCGATGACTCCATTTGAGCTGGTGCACCCCGGCCGACGGTCAGCGACCAGCGAACACCTGAAGCTGCCTCAACAGAGACGACTCCGCTGCGCTCCACCCCTGTAACCGCTACCTGATTGTAGGTCGTACTGACTTCCTTGGTGGGGCAATCGAGCGGAAAGGAAACGTGCACCGGTTGCACAGAGACCTTGATTTTCCCTCCCCCCTCGCAGCGCACCGCAACGATCAGCGCATCGTCCTTCTTCCCCGCTTGATACGCAATGTTGGCATTCCCTGTGGTCACCTTCTGACGCCCAGCGAGAATCTCATCATTGTCGAGTTCCGGGGGCGTCTGGACAGAAGGCTGTGAGGCACTAGGGGATGAAGTCACCGTTTCCGAGCCTTCATCAGAAGGAGTCGTAATGGTTTGTTTGGACTGCTTGACGTCATCATCGCTCGATGTGCAAGCAGTCAGCGAGACGAGCGCAGCAGCACACACGATGCTCAATCCCGTCAGAGTCCGGCCAAACAATTTCAGTCCTTCTTTTCCCAGATGGCCCAGCCGATGCGGTGCGGCGTGTAAGTCGTGACGTTCTTCTTGCTGCCCCGGCCACAGTTGACATACACGTACTGGCTGTACCCGTAGGACTTGAGCCGGTACACACCGTAACGGCCGAATGTCGTGGTTTTCGCTGGCGTATCGACCGAAATGCTGTTGCCAATCTTTGTAGTGAGCGAGGTGGAGACGTTCACCCCGAACTTACCCTCGACCTCGGTCACCAACACAGGGCCACTGACCTTGAGTTCGCCGCTGAAGGCGATGCCAACGGTGCCGGAGGTCTCGGAAGTGAACGTGGACTTCGCGGTGCGCGACGTGCCATTGTGATTGGCCTGCTCGGCCCCGACTCCCTTGTGGTAGTCCTTGTCCTTGCTCGTGGCGTAGTAGCGCCAGCCCGGTTCGCAGCCCTGCACATCGGGTGTAGCGCTCGTCTTCGAAGTCGGCACGGAGGGAAGGTCGTCATCCGATGGAACCGACTCAGTTGGCGCAGCCGCAGCCGTTTCGGGGGCGTTCTCAACCAGGTCGGACTCGCCGGGCTGCTCGGGCGGAGCCGTGGCAATCGCGTCACTCGGAGACGCAGACGGATCGTCTGCCGCCAGAGCGGGAGCAGCGCCCGCCAATACGGCTATCGCGACAGCGGGCAGTACCAGAACCTTCTTATGCATGTGCATGACATATCCCCTCGTTTGGCCGGTCGTCGACACTGCGTGATCAGCCACGCACCGGACGGCTGACGAGATCATGTCAGCGCCAAAGCCGGAACTCTAGCTTCCGCGTATTTCCTGAGCTAAACGTGAGCTTCGGCTTCACGGCCCAGCAGACCTGCTACGCGCTCGGAGGCTGGTCAAGTACGGTGCGCACTGCCTTGGCATAGGCGGTGATCCCTTGATCGAGCCAGGTTTGCTCCTCCGCGAGATCACGGCACAGCTGAGATATGTCAGCGCCGTCTCGACGCGCCGCAAGGATGTCCATCGCCCTACTCGCAACCTCACACGAGGCGTCCCGAAGTTCCTCGGCTGTTCTCGCCACGGATTCGGGTCCCTCCACGATCACCATCGACAGGGTGCGGTTCACTGCGTCCACCCGCTCGTTGAGTTCGTCGCTGGCCCGGCTCGCCGTTGCCACATGCGGTGAATCCACATCGCCCTGGTAGCTGCGTTCTCTGACCTGTTCGACGGCAGTGAGAAAAGCAGCGTAGGTCTCCCTCTGCCCTTGCTTACGCCATCGGGCATGCTCACCTGCCTGCTGAACCTGAACTTGTCGTCGTCCTGCCCGACCAGCCAGCGCCGACGCTGTGGTCGTGCCGATCACCCCGATTGAGGCACCTAAGAGAGCTGCCCACCCCTGATCCATTCGGCTAACCCTAAATGGCAGAAGCCACGAATGACCGTCCGAGAGGAGGCGGCCCGTCAGCACCAGCCCACCTCGGAACGGATACCCGGAACAGCCCCAGGAGTTCGACCACTACGGGGACTAGCCTCGATCTTTCTTGACGGTCTGCCGACGGAGTCGGCAGACCGTTTCGCGTTCCGTGGCTGCTGGCGGGCAGGCCGGTAGCCCGACTGACGTGTCGGGTGGGCGCCGGGTTCCACTGCTCCGGGGACGATGGTGCTGTTCGCAGGGACGGGAAAGCTACTGGTCAGACTGGAGTGGCCAGTTGGTCGAGCTGTTCCAGGGCGCCGGTGATGACATGGGTCCAGGGCCAGTGGCGAGCGAGGCGGAGTATCTGGCGGCGGCCGGTGGTGACGAGTTGGCCGGCCGGGCTGAACAGGCGGAGCCTCAAGCGGCGGGGCTCCCAGAGCCGGGCCTTGCCGTTCAGTGCAAGCATCGGCATCCAGGCCAGCAGGTCGAGTGCGATCTGGACGATCTCCAGCCAGACCCTGTTTTGCGCGGTGTCGTGCAGGGGCAGGTTCCGCAGGCCGGTCGCGCGGGCAGCCCGGACGCGGGGCGTTTCCCCTTGAGCGTGGACACCCTGATCATTGGATCGTGATGATCCATAGGACAGGAGTTCCCGTTGGGGACGTCGAAGTACTCGCCTGA
>NZ_JBEXCS010000125.1:0-23080 GCF_040605395.1 Streptomyces sp. NPDC005648
GGCACGCGGGCCGAGACCGTGGACGTACGAGACGGCCAGTGCCCGCTGCGGCTCGGCGTAGGGGGAACGCGACGCGTCCCGGCCGAAGGCTGCACCAGCGCCGTCGACGTCGCGCGTGAGGCGGCCTCACCGGCCCCCCGACTGCCTGACCGCACGGGGTGAGGCCCCCAGCTCGCGGTGGCAGGTCTTGTTGAACGCCTGGAGGTCGGGGATGCCGACGGTCGCGGCGATCGCCGGGATGGCCAGCGTCGAGGCGATCAGGAGATGCCGGGCGCGCTCCATGCGCCGGCGCCGGATGTAGCCCACGACCGTGAGCCCGGTGTCCCTGCGGAACAGCCGAGTGAGCTGGGTGTGCGAGATCCCGGCGGCGCGGGCGATGTCGGGGACACCCAGCGGGCGGGCCAGATGCTCCTCGACATGGGCCATCGCCGCCCGCACGGCGGGATGCTCCGATCCCTCGCGGATCCCGGACGCGCCGGCCAGGCCGGTGGTACGCCACAGCACCGTCCACAGTTCCGCGGCGGCCCGTGCCGGGGACTGCGGGCCGGCCGCGACCGTCTGCCGCAGCAGCGTCCCGAGCACCGCCGCCTGTGCCCCCGCGTCCTGCATCACCGGAACGCGGTGCCGCTCACCCTCGCCCGGCAGCGTGAAGTGCGCGTACAGGTGCTCGCAGGGCGGGGCGTCGTAGTGGAAGTGCACCTCCGTGTCGGGCGGTACGAGGCTGATGTGCCCGGGGCGGATCGGGTGCCTGAAGCCGCCGAACTCCAGGGTGCCGGAGTAGCCGTAGAGATGAAGCTGCCACAGTCGGGGCAGTCGGAACACGTCGTGCGGACCGGTGTGCCCATGGACGCCCACACCCGCGTTCGCCACCTGCGGGGGCAGCTCCAGGGCCAGCTCCACGGAATGCGTCATGACGGAAAATTACCAGCGCATGCTGATTACAGCCCACGACTTCCGTGACCTCCCCTCCTACGGTTGCCGTATGTCAACCACACGACAACTGCTGGATTCCGTCCAGGTGGCGCGGTTCGTGGCCCAGGGCTTTCTGCGCCTCGACGGCATCGTGGCCCCGGAACTCAACGAGGAGGCGCTCGCCGTCTTCGCCGAGCCCCTGCCCTCCGTGCCCTACGGCACCCCCGTCCCCAAGGCCTTCCCCGAGGGCTCCTTCGCCCGGCGCCTGGTCGAACTCCCCGCCGTCGCGGGCGCGTTGGAGAGCCTGGTGGGCCCGGACCCGACCGTCGACCACCACTACGTGCACACCCGCGAACCGCGCGAGGGCAGCGCACAGCCGCTGCACGCCGACGCGATCATCGACGTCCGGCCCGACGCCTTCGACGTGCAGCTCATGTACTACCCGCAGGAGGTCACCGCGGACATGGGCGGCACGCTCATCGTCCCGGGCAGCCACCTGCGCCGCACCAACGAGTCCGACACCGGCCGCTACCAGAACCTCCGCGGCCAGACCCGGCTGACCTGCCCGGCCGGCACGGTCATCCTGCTCCACCACGGCATCTGGCACGGCGGACGGCGCAACGACAGCGACACCGTGCGCCATATGTACAAGATCCGCTTCAACCCGACCGTTCCCCAGGTACGGCTCTGGGACACGAGCGACCTGCACGACCCGGCCGTGAGCGAGGAGTTGCGGCGCACCTTCCCCTGGTACGAACCGGCCACCGGCCGCCTGGAGATCCACAACCGCATCAGGCTCTGGCGGCTGCTCTGCGCCGACCCCGGCTTCGACATCGAGTACTGGGCCACCCGTATCTCCAACCGACCCGCGCACAGGAGCCACGCATGACCAGCCCGAACACCGTGCGCCAGCAGGTCCTCGTCCTCTACCTGGCCACCTCCGCCCTCGACTCCCCGGTCATCGGATGGGCCCGCTACGACGGCACCGGCGCGACCCGGCCCACCACCGGCGACAGCGACGAACCGCCCTACGAGTCGGGACTCGCCGCCCTCCAGGACGGCTGGCGCCTCTTCCAGGCGGCGCCGCTCGTCCCGCCGTATCCGGGAGCGGAACACGAGACGTCGTTCCTCAAGCACGAGTTCCTCTTCGAGAAGCTCGTCGCGGCGTGAGGCGGGGCGGGCGTCCGGCAGGCCTCAGTGCTTCCACTGGTCAGGACCGCCCCCGCGCCATTCGATGAGCCGGGACCGGGCGACATCCATCTCGTCCCAGTCCTGCAGACCGGCCTCCTGGAGGAAGGCGGCCACATCGAGGATCCCGTAGGCGATGCCGACGAAACGGTCCCCGATCCGGATTCGCCGGCCGCCGTCCTCGGTCGGCGGATAGACGGTGACGGTCGGGTCGGTGGCCATGTTCCCAGCGTGCGTCCTGTGCCGGTCGCGCGCACGCGGGGGGCACGGGGACCAGGCGGCCCCGGCCACTGATCGCCCCGGGACGGCAGCCCGGCAAGGTTTTCGCAAGGCGGGCGCCCCAGCATGACCGTCGTCAAGCACGGACGGCTGGGCCCCCGGGACCGCCGCTGGTCAGGGAGGACGCGCACATGCACGAAGAAGAGACGGTCCCCGGGCGCTTCGGAACCGGGCGGGTCCGGTCGCTCACCGCCGTCGCGGCTCTGGGCTTCGCCGCCGTCCTCGGCTCGGCACCCGCCGCGCAGGCGGGCACGGGGTGCACGCTCACGTTGTGCTCCACGACGGTCAACGACAGCGCGTACGGGGCCACGGCCTACTACAACTGGTGCCGAGCCGGCGACAGCACGGGCGACTCGACGACCACCGAGCCGAAGTGCAAGTCCGACGGCGAGGCGCAGAAGACCCGCAACCTCACGGCGGGCGGCGGCCACACACCGTACAGCGAGGACTGGGACGCCTTCCGTGTGGACGCCGGCTGGTGCTACAAGGTGCGGTTCATCCGCACCGGCCAGCCGGCGTTCACCCGCACCTACGACCGGCGGGGCACGACGGCACTGTGGGTGAAGGTCAGCGACAACGCGGACGCGCACATCCAGGACCAGGGGACCGCTTCCTGCCCCTGACGCGCGGGGGGAGGGTCAGCGATCGCGCTGACCCTCCTTCGGGGCCGTACGCAGGTAATTCCGCAGCCCCTGCTCGGTGCTGCTGACATGGAGGAGCGCGGCGGCCTGGCTGAGGGAGGCGTCCCTGGTGGACAGCGCCTTGTAGATCGCCTCGTGTTCGGCGAGGGTGCGCTCCGCGGCCTGGGCGTCGACGAGGCCGCGCCATATGCGTGCGCGCAGGGTGCGGCCGGAGATCGCCTCCAGCAGGGTGAGCAGTGTGTCGTTGCCCGTGGCCGAGACCACGGCGCGGTGAAACGCCGCGTCGTGGACGTTGAGCTGTTCGACGTCGTCACGGGCCTCGCGCATGGCCTCCAGGTGTCTGCTCACCTCGGCCAGCTGGTCGTCGGTGATCCGGGTGGCGGCCAGCGCGGTGGCGACCGGTTCGAGCAGGCGCCGCACCTCCATGAGGTCCTGCAGCGCGGCGGAGTCCCCCTGGAGCAGCTCCACCGCTCCACCGAGACCCTCGAAGAGCAGCCTCGGCTGCAGGCTCGTGACATAGGTGCCGTCTCCGCGCCGGACCTCCAGTACGCGGGCGACGGCCAGTGCCTTGACCGCTTCGCGGGCGAGGTTGCGGGACAGGCCCAGTTGAGCGGCCAGGTCCGGCTCCGGCGGGAGTTTCGAGCCCGGGGGCAGCGCGCCGGTGCGGATCAGCTCACGGATCTGCTCGATGGCCTTGTCCGTCAGTGACAACGAGAACTCCTTCCGCGACCGCTGCATGCCCAGGGTGACGCTGATGATACGGGGACGGCTGTACGGAACCAGTCGGCGCTCCGAGTCGCTCCAAGACATGCGATGTCTGAGTCAAATCTTGATGCGTGAAACCGAACAAAACGGTTCAAGTAGTGGGTCTGGTGGTTCTTTTCATCCCTGCACGCCCGTTGACACGGCAGGGACGCATGGTCGACCTTTCTGCGTAACAACCGGTGCCGTGTTTCCCCCCTCCCCCCTTCGCATCAGGGATGTCTCCATGCCGAGTTCGATCAACAGACGCGAGTTCCTGGCCGGTGCCACGTGCGTGGCGGCGACCGCAGTCGCCGGAGGATTGTTCGGTGCGAGCAACGCCCAAGCCGCGCCCAGCAGTTACACACCCACCTGGGACTCCGTGAACCAGCACCCGGCCGCGCCCGAGTGGTTCCGGGACGCCAAGTTCGGGATCTACTTCCACTGGGGTGTCTTCAGCGTCCCCGCCTACGACAGCGAGTGGTACCCGCGCAACATGTACAGCAGCGGGAGCAAGGCCAACACGCACCACATCGCGACGTACGGCGACCCGTCGGTGTGGCCGTTCCACAACTTCATCAACGGCGCCGACGACCTGGCGGGCAACCATGTGAAGTTCGCGCCGAAGCTGAAGTCGGCCGGCGGAAACTTCGACCCGGACGAGTGGGTGCAGCTCTTCGTCGACGCGGGCGCGAAGTTCGCCGGCCCGGTCTCCGAGCACCACGACGGCTTCTCGATGTGGGACAGCCAGGTCAACGAGTGGAACTCGGTGGACAAGGGCCCGGGGCTGAACCTGCTGCGCCTGTTCACCGACGCGATCCGCGCGAAGAACCTGAAGCTGCTGGTGGCGATGCACCACGCGTACAACTTCACCGGCTACTACGAGTACGCCCCCACGCAGTCCGACGCCGGCCTCAAGAAGCTGTACGGACAGCTGAGTTCGGCGGCGGAGAACCAGCTCTGGTACGACAAGCTCAAGGAGGTCGTCGACCTCGCCAAGCCCGACATCCTGTGGCAGGACTGGCGGTTGGACCACGTCGACGAGACCCAGCGCCTCAACTTCCTGTCGTACTACTACAACCAGGCCAACGCGTGGGGGAAGGAGGTCGTCGCCACCTACAAGGACGGCCTCGACAGCCACGGCGAGGTCTTCGACTTCGAGCGCGGCGGCCCCGCCGACCTGACCAACCCCTACTGGCTCACCGACGACAGCATCTCCAGCTCCAGCTGGTGCTACACGACCGGAATCGGTTACTACTCGACCCAGCAGATGCTGCACGCGCTGATCGACCGGGTCAGCAAGAACGGCAACATGCTGCTGAACATCGCCCCGATGGCCGACGGCACCATCCCGCAGGGACAGCGGGACGTCCTGCTCGCCATCGGCGACTACCTGAAGCGCTTCGGCGAGTCGGTCTACGGAACCCGCGCCTGGACGGCGTACGGCGAGGGCCCCACCAAGATGGGCGGGGGCTCCTTCACCACTCCCACCGCCGGTACGGCACAGGACATCCGCTTCACCCGGAACAAGGCGAACACCGTGCTGTACGCCACCGTCCTCGGCTGGCCCGGCAGTTCGCTGACGATCAAGACCCTGAGCTCCGACCGGATCGCCCTCTCCTCGCTCACCTCCGTGAAGCTGCTCGACTCGACCGCGGGCAACTACATCACCCTGGCGGCCCCGACGCAGGACGCCAACGGACTGAGGGTGACCGTGCCGTCGTCGGCGCCGTTCACCGCCAACGCCTATGTGCTGAAGCTGGCCTTCAGCGGGGAGATCCCCGGTCTGCGCCCGATCGCCGGGGCCGTGGCCTTCAAGGACGTCGGCTACTCCGGCACCGGCACGGTGCTCGAAGTCGGCGACTACAGCGCGGACGACCTGACGCTCGCCGGGCTGGACCCGCTCAGCCTCTCCTCCCTGCGGCTCGCTCCGGGCCACCAGGTCATCGGCTACTCGGGCGACGGCTTCACGGGTACCGCGTGGACCTTCACCGCCGACAACGCCGATCTGCGGGTGACCGGCAACAACGACATGGTGAAGTCCCTGAAGGTCCAGTTCATACCGTCCGCCTACTTCCGGATCACCAACGTCACCGACGGTCTGGCCCTGGACAGCGGCGGCAATGTGGCCTCCGGGTCCAACCTCAAGCAGTGGACCTGGGACGGCAGCGGCAACCTGCAGTGGCAGGCGGTAGAGGTCGGCGGCGGCTACTACAAGCTGGTCAACCGCACCAACGGCATGGTCGCCGACGGCTGGGGCGCCACCGCCGACGGCTCCGCCGCCCGCCAGGCCGCCTGGAACGGCGGACCCAACCAGCAGTGGACCATCACCCACCGCGGCGACGGCCGCTACTCGATCGCCAACCGCACCACCGGACTGGCGCTCGACGGCGGAGGCAGTGTCTCCTCGGGTTCCGTGACCAAGCAGTGGACCTACGGCAGCAGCACCAATCTGCTGTGGACCTTCACCGCCCTCTGACACCCGTCTCGCAGTGGCGAGAACGCGTGAGTCCCGTCGCGCGATCTCGTGCCGCCGGACCGCCGTCGCCCCGGGCCGCGTCATGGCCGGGGCAGCGGCTCCGACGTGCCCATGGCCGAGGGGGTCGGTGTCATCGGCGCCAACTAAGCTCCCGCCCATGAGTGAGGCAGAAAGAGGTCCCGCCAGACGAGTCGTCGACGGGCGCTTCGAGTTGGAGGCCCGCCTCGGCGGCGGCGGGATGGGCACGGTCTGGCGGGCCAGGGACCTGGTTCTGCACCGGTTCGTGGCGGTCAAGGAGGTGCGGCCGCCCGACCGGGACCTCGCCGAGTACGACCCCGACAGCGCGCGGATGCTGCGCGAGCGCGTCCTGCGCGAGGCCCGGGCCCTGGCTCGGATCGACCACCCGAACGTCGTCACCATCCACCACATAGTCGACGGCGGCGAAGGCACGTACCCGTGGCTGGTGATGGAGCTGGTCGCCGGAGGCTCTCTGGCCGACCGTCTGGCGCGGGGACCGATGCATCCGGCCGAGGCCGCGCGGATCGGCCGCGGTGTCCTCGCGGCGCTGACCGCGGCGCACGACGCCGGGATCCAGCACCGGGACGTCAAACCCGCGAACGTCCTGCTCCGGCCCGACGGGCGCCCCGTCCTCACCGACTTCGGTATCGCGGCGATCCGCGAGACGACCAACCTCACCGCCACGGGCTCCATCATCGGCACGGCCGACTTCATGGCCCCCGAGCGCATCACCGGCCACGAGGGCGGAGCCGCCTCCGACCTGTGGTCCCTCGCGATGATGCTGTACACCGCGGTCGAGGGCCACCACCCGTTGCGCCGGGGCACCACCCTGGCCACCCTCGCCGCCGTCCTCCACGAGGACGTCCCGCCACCGACCCAGGCCGGCCCCCTGGGCGCCGTACTCATGGACGTTCTCGTACGAGACCCCGCGGCGCGCCCGCCCGCCGCCGTGCTCGACCGGCGTCTGGCCGGGATCGAGGCGGATCCGACCGGACACGCGAGCCTGCGGGACGAGCCGACGTCGTACCGCCTGACCCCGCCGTCGGCCCCGATGACGCCACCGCCACCGCCCACGCAGAGGACCCAGGGGATCGCGGATTCCGCGCCCACCTTCCTGCCCTACGGCGGTGCTCCGGCGGGTGCGCCCACCGCTCCCGCGACCGCACCCCGCCGACGCGGTTCGGTCCGGCCGGTCCTCCTCGGACTCTCGGGGATCTCGTTCGCCGGGGCCCTGGCCGTGATGTGGTGGGTGCTGCCGCTGGGTGGCAACGACTCCGCGGGCGCGGGCGGTTCGACCCCCAGCACGACCGGCTCGCCGGCTGCCACTCCCGCCTCCCAGAGGTCGCAGGACTCCGCGACGCGGTCCGCGACCACGGACCTGCTCACCCCCGACAACATCCGTACGGCCGTCAAGGCGATCGAGACGGAGACCGGCCGCAAGCGGTTCGGCGACCTCACCGTCTACTCGGACTACGTGTCGGCGGAGGTGATGGTCAAAGGCAGCAACGTCGCCTACGAGAGCTACACCTACCGCCCCGGCCAAGGGGTGGAGAAAAGCATCATCGACGGCACCCTGAGCAGCCTCGAGAAGCCGTTCAGCCCCGAGATCTTCAACTGGGACAAGGTTCCCTCGCTCATGAAAGAGGCGGCCAAGAAGCTCAACGTCAAGGACCCGGAGAACCGGTACATCGTGGTGATGTCGCCCGACCCCTTCAACCCCGAGTTCGGCTTGGGCGTCTATCGCACTGACAAGTACGGCCGGACGGGATACCTGAGGACCGACACCAAGGGCAAGATCGTCGACGTGTATCCCGCCGAGAAGTGAGCGACGAGGGTGGGAAGGACCGCCACCTCCTCGGAGGCGGCGGTCCGTTGGTCACCGCTGCGCTTAGCTGACCTGGGCTTACCTGACGTCGACGAAGTCGCCCGGTGCCGTGGCGGCGGCGGTGGTGGCGGTGCCGGCGAAGACGTAGCGGTAGTACCCGTCGACCGTGGCCTTGGTGGTGGTCTTCAGGACGCCGGTGGTGTTGGTCTTGACGGTCTTGAGGGTGCTGTAGGTGCTGCTGCCCTTCTTGCGGAACTGCAGCTTCGCGGGCTGGTTCGCGTAGCCCGCGTACTTGCCCGTCGACCAGTTGGCGCGGGCGAGCTTGCCCGTGACCGTGATGGTCTTGCCCTTCTTGACCGGCTCGGGCGTGGCGTCGGCGGTCAGCGTGGAGAGCTTCTTGATCGAGGCGGTGGCGACGTCGTCGTTGTAGCTGGCGTTGGCGTACAGGTCCCACGCGCCCAGGAACAACTTCCAGGTGCCGGCGACGCCGTTGTCCTTCATGTCGGTGGCCGGGTGGATGTTGAAGACGGCTTTGCAGTTGTAGACGCCCTGGGTCGCCGTCTCCGTGCAGGCGGGGTCGTCGTCGGTGCCCAGGCCACCGGTGATGCCGTCCGTGGTCGAACTGTCGGTGCCCTGCCACAGGAAGGCCTCGGTGAGCGCGACGCCGTTCTGGTCGGTGGCGGTGTACGTGACGGTGACGGACTTCGTGCCGGTGGTGCCGAGAACGATGTCCTTGCCGCCGTTGATGACCGCGTTCGTGAACTTGGTGTTGCCCAGTGAGTCGTTCGGCCGGAGGGCCTTGGACGCGAAGGAGCTGAGCTTCGCCGACGCGCTCCCTCGCTCCGCCGCCTGGGCGGCGGCCGGAAGAGCGAGCGCGGACAGAACGACGGCACCGGAAACCACGGTTGCCGCAACGCGTATACGCATGAATCCCCCACGGGAACGTGAGAGGCCCGCCGAAGTCTCCCTCCGGCCGGGCCTGTTGATCTTCGCATCATATGAACTCACGTCGGAAATAGTGAAGATCCTCCGTGCAATAAGTGCGTAACGGACCTACGGCGTCCGCCGGTTCACGGATCCGCGTCCGGGGGACTCGCCGTGGCGGCTCGCCGCCGGCCAGGCCCGCGAGGGCGACACTGGGGGGCGTGTTGCCACCGAGGCCACCACCAGGTGGCCGCGATCGCCCGGAGGCGGATATGACAGTGAAGCGACTGGGCCTGGTGGTGCACGGCGGGCGCCCGGAGGCCGTGGCGGCCGCCGACCACGTGCGCGGATGGTGCGAGCGGCACGCCGTGCGGTGCGCGGACATCGACGTGTGGCACGACGGCGGGCGGCGCAGCGCCCGTGAGGAGGTCGAGGCCGCCGGCCACCCCGACCTCGTGGTCACCCTGGGCGGCGACGGCACGTTCCTGCGCGGTGCCCGGCTGGCCGCCGCGAACGACGCCCTGGTGCTGGGAATCGACCTGGGCCGGGTGGGCTTCCTGACGGAGGTCTCCGCCTCCGCGGTGCGTTCGGCCCTGGACGCGGTGCGGGAGGACCGCTTCGAGATCGACACCCGCATGCTGCTCGCCCTGCGTGCCTCGCGCCGGCTGGAGGTGCCCGCAGGCATGGAGTCGCTCATCGAGTACGGCCGGGGGCCGCTGCTGCCGCCTCCGCGGGTGCGGCCCGACTGCGAGGTCGACAAGGACTGGGGCATCCCGCTGGACGTCACCGCGCTCAACGACATCGTGCTGGAGAAGCTGGTGAGGGACCGTCAGGTGTCGGTCGGCGTCTATGTCTCCGGCCGGCTCCTGGCCTCGTACTCGGCCGACGCGCTGCTCGTGGCCACGCCGACCGGCTCGACCGCCTACAGCTTCGCGGCCGGCGGCCCCGTCGTCTCACCGCGGGCGGAAGCCCTCGTCTTCACGCCGGTCGCCCCGCACATGACCTTCGACCGCTCGGTCGTCACCGCCCCCGACGAACCCGTCGGACTGCGCCTGCTGGAACGCTCCGGACCGGCCGCCGTCAGCATCGACGGCCAACTGCGGGGAGTGCTGGACCCGGGGGACTGGATCGGCGTGTACGCCGCCCCACGCCGGCTGCGGGCCGTGCGGCTGGGCCCGATGGACTTCTACGGCCGACTGCGCGAGCGCATGAACCTCACCGACGCCCCGGCCGCCGTCGCCGACGGATCGCCCGCCCCCCTGTGGTCGTTCACCACGCCACCACCGGGGGATCTCGCCCATCTGTCCCTGCCGACGGCTCCGGAAGCCTCCGGGCCGCCGAGGTGAGCGGGACCGGGGCGATCCTGAAACCGGGGGTACCTACGTGCCAGGGCACGGCGCAGAGTTCGAGAGGCGGCTGTCGTGCCCGCGACGAGGCTCCGCGACCGGTTCCGTCAGACGGTCAGGACGACCTTGCCCCGGAGGTGACCGGCGTCGAGCATCCGATGGGCGTCGGCGACGCGCTCGAACGGAAACGTCTCCTGCACATGGACCTTGAGCCTGCCCTGTTCCACGAGCTCGACGAGACCTCGCAGGGCGAGCGGATCGGGGTCGACCGCGATGCCGCTGAAGCGCATGCCGGCCGCCTCGTACCGGGCGATGAGCTCCGTGTCCTCCTCGGCGACCGCCGTCACCAGATGACCACCGGGCCGCAGCACGTCGAGGGACCGCCCGGCGGTGTCCCCACCGATCGTGTCGAGCACGACGTCGATGTCGCGGACGGCCTCGCCGAAGTCGACCGTGGTGTAGTCGATCACCTCGTCGGCGCCGAACTCCTCGACGAACTTCCGCTTGCCCGCCCCGGCGGTGGCGATCACGTGCGCGCCGCGCGCCTTGGCGATCTGGATCGCGACGTGGCCGACTCCGCCGCCACCGCCGTGGACCAGCACGCGGTCACCCTCCTTGACCCCGGCGAGGTCGACGAGGCCCTGCCACGCCGTCAGTCCGACGACCGGCAGCGCCGCCGCCTCGACGTGCGAGAGGGCGGTCGGCTTGCGCGCCAGGTGCAACGCGGGTGCCGACACGACCTCGGCGTACGCGCCGGCCGCCCGCGGGAACAGCGGCATCCCGAACACCTCGTCGCCGGGCCGGAACCGCCATGTCCCCGACGCGTCCTCGACCACCCCGCTGATGTCCCAGCCGAGGACGAACGGCGGCCGGCCGAGCAGCGGGAACTCGCCGGCCCGCAGCCGCGCCTCCAACGGGTTCAGCCCGATCGCCTTGACGCGGACGAGTACCTCGGTCGGAAGGGGCTGCGGCTCGGGCGCGTCCACAAGGGTGAGCACTTCGGGTCCGCCGAGCCGCTCCTGGGTGACAACTCGCATGACTGGCCGGGCCTTTCGGGGGAGGGAAGAAGTGGACCCAGGCTATGAATCCGACAGGAACCCCCAGGTACCTTTGGCGCCATGAGCGGTTTCCGTCCCGGCGATGTCTTCCTCGCCGACTGTCCGGCGCGTCTGACGGTCGAACTCATCGCCGACAAGTGGACCGTGGTCGTGCTCTACGGCCTCAGCAAGGGCCCGGTGCGCCATGGCGAGTTGATCGACCTGATCGGCGGCATCTCCCGCAAGGTGCTCACCCAGACGCTGCGGCGGCTCGAGGAGCACGGACTCGTCCGCCGCCACGCCTACGCCGAGGTGCCGCCCCGCGTCGAGTACGAACTCACCCCGCTCGGGGCGACGTTGATCGACCCGATCCACTCGCTGACCGAGTGGGCGAGGGTGAACGGCGACGCGGTGCTCGACGCGCTCGACGCCGATCCCGATGCGGTGGACCACGACGACTGATCCCACACCTGAGGCGGCGTTCAGCGGCCCCTCTGTGAACTTCGCTTTCGGAAAGTCTCGTTGGCCTCGTTGACATGCCGCAAGCACAGGCGTTTCACTCGACTCTCATGGATGGCAACGTTGTCAGGCCGTCGGGGGAGACCGGAACCGTTGCCTGTCGTCGGCGTGCGCGGGTTTCCGGCACGTCGGCGTCTGTTGTGCGAGGCACGAACTGCTGCGGAGGCAACCGATGGTGAGACCCCGACGTTCAGCTGCGCCACGTGACAAGAGGAGATTCCGCCGACGCCTGGCCGTCGTCAGCGTCCTGGGCATGACCGTTCTGTCCCTTCCCACGGTCGCGAACGCCTATGCCGCGAGCACGGCGGCGCCGGCGCTGGTGACGGACCCGGCATCCCTCGTCAACCCCCTCATCGGCACGTCCGGTGCGGTGGACACCTTCCCCGGCCCCGACATGCCGGCGGGCATGATGCAGTGGGGCCCTGACACGACACCTGACCGCCCCGACGGCGGCGGCTACGAGTACGACGACAAGAAGCTCTCCGGCTTCAGCCTGACCCATGTCTCGGGACCAGGCTGCCCCGTCGCCGGCGACCTGCCCGTCCTCCCGGTGACCGGCGCCCTGTCGGGCAACCTCGGTGACACGTCCGTCGGCTTCAGCCATGACGACGAGCAGACGCGCGTCGGGTCGTACGAGGTGACCGACGCGAACGGCGTCACGACCGAGTTGACCGACACCACCCGCGCGGGCCTCGGCCGCTTCACCTTCCCCGTGGGCCGGCAGGCCAACCTGCTGTTCAAGCTCAGCGGCGGCGCCACACAGGTGGACGGCACCCGGGTCCAGGTGGTCGACGACCAGGAGATCAGCGGTGCGATCGACAGTGGTCACTTCTGCGGCGCGAGCAACCGTTACACGCTCCACTTCGACATCAAGTTCGACCGGCCGTTCACGGCGAGCGGCTCCTGGGTCGGCGGCACCATCAACCCCGACGCGACCTCACTGAAAGCCGGCAAGGTCGGGCAGACCCCGCAGCCCACCGAGTCGGCCCCGCCGAAGGAGAAGCACTTCACCGTCCCGGCCAGACCGTCCCCGACGCTCCACGGGAAGAACCCCAAGGCCGCCGCCACGGCGAAGGCCGCCCAGCCGCCCACGACCGGTGCGAACGGCATGTATCTGACGTTCGACACCTCCACGACCCCCACGGTCACGGCGAAGGTCGGCATCTCCTACACGAGTGACTCGAACGCGGCGGACAACCTCGCCACCGAGATCAGGAACTGGAACCTCGCCGCCGTGGAGCAGGCCAACCACGACGCCTGGAACGCGGTGCTGAACAAAGTCCAGGTCGGCGGGGGCTCCACGGACCAGCAGACGCAGTTCTACACCGCGCTCTACCACGCGCTGCTGCACCCGAACGTCTTCTCGGACGACAACGGCCAGTACATGGGCATGGACAACCAGGTCCACAAGCTGGCCAAGGGGCAGAAGGCCCAGTACGCCAACTACTCCGGCTGGGACACCTACCGCTCCCAGACCCAGCTGATGGCGATGGTCGAGCCCAAGGTCGCGGGCGACGTCGTCACCTCGATGCTCAACGGCTACGACCAGACGGGCCTGTTGCCGAAGTGGGCCTCGAACAACGGCGAGAGCTATGTGATGGTCGGTGACCCGGCCGCCGGCATCATCGCCGACGCGTACGCCTTCGGCGCGACCAACTTCGACACGGACAAGGCCCTCGCGGCGCTCCAGCACGAGGCCACGGTCCCGAACAACGACCGCCCCGGCGAGTCCGTGCGCGACGCGAAGGGCTATCTGCCCGCCGATGAGAACGACTACAACTGCTGCAACTTCTACGGCCCTGTCTCCACCCAACTGGAGTACGACTCCGCCGACTACGCGCTGGCAGCCTTCGCGAAGTCCCTCGGCAGGACGGACGTCTACACGAAGTTCGCCACCCGCGCCCAGGACTGGATGAACGTCTTCAACCCGCAGACCGGCTATCTGCAGGCCAAGAACAAGGACGGCCAGTTCGCCGGCGGTTTCACCCCCGGCACCTCCAACGGCTTCGTGGAGGGAACCTCCGCCCAGTACACCCCCATGGTGCCGTTCAACCTCCAGCAGCTCATCCAGGCACGCGGCGGCGCCAAGGCGTACTCGTCCTACCTCGACAGCCTGCTCGACGACATCACCCATCCCGGCAACACCGACGCCGACCTGAGCAACGAGCCCAGCGTGGAGATCCCCTGGGAGTACGACTACACGGGCCGGCCCTACAAGACCCAGGCGGCCGTCCGCGAGGCCCAGCAGGACCTCTACTTCAACGCGCCGGTCGGCTCGTTCGGCAACGACGACCTCGGTGCGATGAGCTCCTGGTACGTCTGGTCCGCGCTCGGCATGTACCCCGAGACCCCGGGCACGGAGACCCTGGCGCTCGGCAGCCCGGTCTTCCCGGTGGCCCAAGTGGCCCTGGCGGACGGCAAGTCGGTGCGGATCAACGCGCCGCAGGCCGCGCCGGACGCGCCGTACGTGCAGTCGCTGGCCGTCAAGGGCAAGGCGTGGAACACGTCCTGGCTGACCTACCGGCAGCTCAAGAGCGCGGGCACGCTCGACTTCACCCTCGGCACCGGGCCCAACACCTCCTGGGCGTCCGACCCGTCCGCGGCGCCGCCGTCGGACACCACCGGCGGCGGGCGGGTGCTGGCCGCCACCGGTCCCTCCAGCGACGGCCTGGTGCTCCAGCCCGGCACGTCCGACGACGGCACCCTCGACCTGACCAACCTGGGCGCCAAGGACGTCACGGTCGACTGGAAGGCGACGGCGCCCTCGGGCGTCACGCTGGACACGACGTCGGGCTCGCTGACGGTGCCGGCCGCGGGGAGCGCCGAGACCAAGGTCCATGTGACGGCGGGCGCGGCCGAGGGGACGTACCCGGTCGTCTTCGCCCTCACCGACCACGGCACCGGCGCGGCACTGGCCGGGGCGACCCTCCGCGTCGCGGTCGCGAAGGCGGGTGCGCTGTGGCCGTACGACACCAACGAGGGCATCTACCCGGACGGCGCCACCTTCTCGGGCGGCTTCGACGACGGCGGTTGGGCGTTCTCGCAGAACGCGCTCTCGGCGGCCGGCGTCACCAACGGGTCCACCGTCACGGCCGACGGCATCTCCTACACCTGGCCGACGGCGGCGTCCGGGCAGCCGGACAACCTGGAGATGGCCGGGCAGACCATCCGCATGCCGGCCGGCACCTCGGGTGCGTCGCTGGGCCTGCTGGGAGCGGCCGCCAACGCGCCCACCGACGGCAGCGGTGTCTCGGGCACGCTGACCGTCACCTACACCGACGGCACCACCGCCGACGCGACGGTCGGCTTCTCGGACTGGACGCTCAACGGAGGGTCCAGCAAGCCGCTCCCGGGCAACACGGCGGCGGTCACGACGGCCTACCGCGACACCGCGAGCGGGGGCCGCAACAACGTCGGGACGTATGCCTTCGCCACGAAGGTGCCGCTGGATCCGTCCAAGCAGGTGGCGTCCATCACGCTGCCGGTGACGGGCTCGACGGGTACCGACCACCTCTTCGCCTTCGGCTTCGGGCAGTAGGACCCGCAGCACACTGACGAGTCAGGCCGGTTCCCGGACCCGGCCCGGGAGCCGGCAGGGGCCGGGCGAGGCCGAAAACCGGTGTCGTCCGGTCCCATTTGCCTGACCTGCATGACCATTTCAAGCCGTTGACTTGACCAAGACATGACAGTCAAGGCTCGCTGATGCCACTCTTCAACAGGTCTTCACCACTTCTTGACAGGTTCACCACGCGGCGCAGCCGCAGCACCACCCCCCACCTCCTTCCACCCGCATGCCGTGCAGCCTCCGGACCGGCGCACCCCGCCGGTCCGTGTCGTCCGCGGCCCCCACCACGGGCCGTCGTACCGAAGGAGAACCCGTTGCCCCTGCGACACCGCAGCCTTCCGCGGCGCGCACGCGCCACTGCGATCGCCCTCACATCCATAGGCTCACTGCTCGCGCTGGCCGTCCCCGGCCTGGCCACCGCCGCCCCGGCGGACCCCGGAAGCGCGAAAATCATCGCCAAGCCCCGCGCCGGCGCCGCCCAGACTCCGCTGACCCCGGCCCGCCACGCCGCCCTGATCAAGAGTGCCCGGTCCGCAGCCGCCGGGACGGCGCGCAGCATCGGCCTCGGCGCCAAGGAGAAGCTGGTCGTCAAGGACGTCGTCAAGGACGCCGACGGCACCACGCACACCCGCTACGAGCGCACCTACGCCGGTCTCCCCGTACTCGGCGGCGATCTCGTCGTCCACGACAGGAGCGGCCGCAGGACCGTCACCAAGGCGAACCGGGCGGCCCTCTCGCTCTCCTCGCTCAGCCCGAGGATCACCGCGACCGCGGCCGGCGACAAGGCCGTGGCCGTGTCGAAGCGAGCCGAGGTCAAGGGCTCCCGGACGGAGAACAAGCCCCGCCTGGTGGTGTGGGCCGGCTCCGGAAAGCCGGTCCTGGCCTGGGAGAGCGTCGTCGGGGGAGTCCAGCGGGACGGCACTCCCAGCGAGTTGCAGGTCGTCACCGACGCCGCCACCGGCAAGCAGCTGCTGGCCGACGAGAAGGTGGACACCGGCACGGGCACCGGCCAGTTCGTCGGCACCGTCCCGCTCGGCACCACCGCGTCGGGATCGACGTACCAACTCGTCGACTCCGGGCGCGCAGGGCACAAGACGTACGACCTCAACCAGGGCACGTCGGGCACCGGCACACTCTTCACGGACGACAACGATGTCTGGGGTGACGGCCTGCCCTCGAACCGCCAGACCGCGGGTGTCGACGTCGCGTTCGGCGCCGCGGCCACCTGGGACTACTACAAGGACGTGTACGGCCGCAACGGCATCCGCAATGACGGTGTCGCCGCCTACAGCCGCGCCCACTACGGCAACAACTACGTCAACGCCTTCTGGCAGGACTCCTGCTTCTGCATGACGTACGGCGACGGCTCGGGCAACACCCATCCGCTGACCGCACTCGACGTGGCGGCCCACGAGATGAGCCACGGCGTCACCGCTGCCACCGCGGGCCTCAACTACTCGGGCGAGTCCGGCGGCCTCAACGAGGCGACCTCCGACATCTTCGCCGCCGCCGTGGAGTTCTACGAGAACCTCCCCGCCGACCCCGGCGACTACCTGGTCGGCGAGAAGATCGACATCAACGGCGACGGCACACCGCTGCGTTACATGGACAAGCCCTCCAAGGACGGCGCCTCCGCCGACAGTTGGAGCCCCTCCCTCGGCGGTCTCGACGTCCACTACTCCTCGGGTCCCGCCAACCACTTCTTCTACCTGCTCTCCGAGGGCAGCGGCGCCAAGACCGTCAACGGCGTCTCCTACGACAGCCCGACCTACGACGGCCAGGCCGTCACCGGAATCGGCATCCAGAACGCCGCCGCCATCTGGTACCGCGCCCTGACCACCTACATGACCTCGACGACGGACTACGCCGGCGCCCGCACCGCCACCCTGTCGGCCGCCGCCGACCTGTTCGGCGCCTACAGCCCGACCTATCTCGCCGTCGCCGACGCCTGGGCGGCGATCAACGTCGGCAACCGCATCGCCCTGGGCGTCAACCTCGCCCCGATCGCCGACCAGACCAGCGGCATCGGCCAGGCGGTCAGCCTGCAACTGGACGCCTACACCACCAACTCCGGCGCCGCACTGACCTATGAGGCCACCGGTCTGCCCGACGGCCTGAGCATCAGCCCGAGCGGCCTGATCACCGGCACACCGACCACCCTCGGCACCGGCGGTGTCACCGTCACGGTCACCGACAGCACGGGTGCGTCCGTCTCGAAGACCTTCAACTGGCGGATCGCCTACGTCTACGCCAACACCACCCGCGTGGACATCCCCGACAACGGGCCCGCCGTGGAGTCACCGGTGACCATCACCGGCCGCGACGGCAACGCCTCCGCGACCACCTCGGTCTACGTCAACATCGTCCACACCTACCGCGGTGACCTGACCGTCGACCTCGTCGGCCCCAACGGCACCGTCTACTCCCTGCTCAACCGCAGCGGCGGCTCCGCCGACAACGTCGACCAGACCTTCACGGTCGACGCCTCGGCGCAACCCCTCAACGGCACATGGAAGTTGCGTGTGCAGGACCGGGCCTCCATCGACGTCGGCTACATCGCGCGCTGGCAGCTGACGCCCTGACCCCCTGACGCACGGGCGCCGCGTCGCTGCCCGGGTCCTTCGGGGCCCGGGCAGCGGTGTGCGCGGGACATCCACCGCGGCGCCTCAGAGGGGTACGGCGGGTGAACGTGCCGAGTCCGGGCAACCACGACGGGGTGTCATGTGTCTAGGCAGCGTGACACACCATCAGGTCTCGCCGTGCGGGGACGGACGAGGTCTGCCGACCCGAAGGGGAAAACCCATGCGTATCCGCCCGGCCGTCGCCGCCGTGTCCCTAGCCGCCGGTGCCCTGTCCGCGTCGGTCACTCCGGCAGCCGCCCACGCGGCGGACGGGGCGACCCCCAGCGACACGGTGTTCTCGGACGTCGTCGTCAACGGCGGCAAGGACATCGTGCTCGGCCTGACCACCAAGAAGACCGTCACCCTCACCTGGACGGCGACCGACCCGGACGGTGTCGCCGCGTCCTGGGCCTATCTGTGGCACGGACCCAACACCGACGACGCCGACGGCATCCTGCCGCGGCACTGGCCGGCGGGCACCTGCACGGCGTCGCCCACCGACCCCACCACCTCCGCCTGCCGGCTGACCTTCGGCGTGGACGCGGCCAAGGACATGACCCACAACGGCCTCGCCGGGACCTGGAAGGTCCTCGCCGAGGCTCAGGACACCACCGACGACTGGACCGACGCCGATGTAGCCGGCACGGCACTGGTCAAGCGGTACGCCAAGGTGACGGTGAACGCCTCGCCGGAGCCGGTGAAGAAGGGCAGAACCATCACGGTCACCGGCAGGTTGACCCGTGCGAACTGGGAGAGCGACACCTACACCGGGTACCAGAGCCGGCCGGTCGAGCTGCAGTTCCGCAAGAAGGGCAGCAACACCTACACCACGCTCAAGACCGTCACCACCGGCAGCGGCGGCTCCCTGAAGACCACCACCAAGGCCGTGACGGACGGCTACTTCCGCTTCGTCTTCGCCGGTACGACCACCACCGCCCCGGCCACGGCCGCGGGCGACTTCGTCGACGTCAGGTGACCGCCCGGGAGAGCCGCCCTGTCTCGCGGCGGCTCTCCCCTCATCGGTGACGGTTCGTCAGGACAGCGTCCACTGCTGGCTGGTGGCACCGGTGCCGGTCAGCTGGACGACGCCCGCGCCCGCCGTGGTGGAGGAGGAGTCCACGCCGATGTCCAGTCCGCTGTTGACATTGACCAGCATGAACTTGGTGCCGGTGAGGCTGCCCACGAGGTCGGCGGCGAACTGCTGGTTGGCGCCGCCGTTGCAGGTCCACTGCTGCAACTGGACGTTCTCCGCGGTGGACTTGCTCGGTACGTCCAGGCAGAGGCCGCTCTTGACGCTGACGAGCGTGTAGACGTTGTCCGCCAGCCGGTTCAGTGTCCACTTCTGGTTGTCGCCGCCGTTGGACTGCCACTGGATGATCTTGGCGCCGCTGGTGGTGGAGCCGCCGGCGACGTCCATCAGCATCGCACTGCCCGCGTCGGTCAGCGTGTGCACGGCGTTGGTGGGCACGCCGGAGTTGGGGGTCCAGGTGCCGGCGGCGGTGTCGAGGGACCAGCTCGGGTACTGGCCGACGTTGACCACGGTGCCACGGATGGTCATGGGCAGCCAGATCAGCTGGGAGTTGCCGAGGTCGCCGGTGTTCCACCGGTCGCCGGCGTAGATGTACGTGGTGCCGGAACTGCCCTGGACGGTGATGATGTTGGCCGTCTGGCTGTTGTAGGTGTGGGTGCCCGGCGCCGCGAAGTTCCGCATCGCGGCCCATGGCCCGCCGAGCGACGTGGCCGTGGTGTAGACGTTGTCGTTGGTGCTCCAGCCGGTCAGATGGGAGGCGAGCAGGTAGTAGGTGCCGTTGCTCTTGACCATGGCGGGAGCCTCGTAGCTGGCCGAGCCGCTGCCGCCCAGCAGGGCCACGCTGCTGTCCACGGAGAGGTAGTCGGCGGAGAGCCTGTAGATGTGCAGGCCGTTGTTGCGGTCCTCGCTCAGTAGGTAGCCGGTGCCGTCGGTGTCCTGGAAGAGGTTCATGTCCCGGCTGAGGTTGCCCATCGGGCGGAAGCTGCCCTGGTAGCTGTAGGGCCCGCAGGGGGTGCTGCTGGTGGCGACCCCGACCCGCGCGTCCCCGTAGTTGGTGCTGTCGATGTGCATGTACATCACGTACATGCCGGTCGACGCGTTGTGGATGACCTTGGGCCGCTCCACGATCCGGCTCGGGCCCAGGTCGCCGCTCGCCTGCTTGGCCAGTGCCACGCCCTGGTAGGTCCAGGTGGAGAGGTCGGTGGAGGTGTAGCAGGGGATGTCCTGGAAGGACGTGTCGGACGAGGTCTCGCCGGTCTTGTCCTCCCCGAATCCGTACCAGGTGCCGCCGACCTTGATGATGCCCAGGCCGTGCAACTGGAGCGTGTTGCCGTTCTGGTCGGTCCTGGTGGCGCCCAGGGTGAAGGAGACGGAGGCGGCGCTGGCGGGCACGGCGGGCAGCAGCACTGCCGCCAGGCCCCCGAGCAGGGTGAGGAACGCGGCGGTGGCCGTCCGCCACCGTTTGCGAGGGGGTCTGTGGTGGGGTGTTCGATCCGGCATGGTTCTGCCTCTCCTTCGCGCGCCTGGCAAGGCGTCATCCACAGTTCGGTGGGAAATGAGAGCTGTCCCTCCGTCACCACGTCAAGAGAGCGTGCGATCGATTTTGTTTGTTCATGACGGAACAGGCGGGCGTGACTGCCGTATTGGCATTTTTCTCGTGCAGAACTGTTGACCTGTCACCGCGTGGTGCTGTTCGTTTGTGTGCGACTCGCTCAGTGGAGAGGGGCACCGCCATGGACGTTCCGGCACGCCCGGTGTCCCGCCGGGGGCTGTTCAAGGGCGCGGCGGTCGCCGCCGGCGCCGTCGCCGCGGGCCTCGGTACGACGGGCAGGGCCGTGGCGGCGGACACTTCGGTGACCGCGACGGCGCCCGACGGCAGCACCACGATCACGATGTCGCTGACCGCGGGCGTCCTGAGCTGGTCCGCCCGGCGCGGGGGCGCGACCGTCGTCGCCACCTCCGCCCTCGGTCTGCAACTGAGCGACGGGACCATGCTCGGCCGCGGCGGCACGGTCGTCACCAACTACCAGCACTGGACCACCGACAACACCTGGACCCCGGTGTACGGCCGCAACGCGACCGTCCGGGACCGGTACCAGGAGATGCGCTGGAACCTCCGGGACACCACCACCCTGATCAATTTCAGCGTCCAGATCCGCGCCTACCCCACCGGCGTCGCGTTCCGGTACGTGCTGCTCGACAAGGGCGCCGCCACCCTCGCGGACGAGCTGACGACGTTCGTCCTCCCCGACGGCACCCTCGTCCACAGCGCCCGGGACGAGGACGCGTACAACCCGGTCGCCCCCGGCTCGATCCCGTCCACCGGGACCAGCGGTACCGACACCGGCCCGCTGACCGACCTTCCGCTGACCGCCACCTACGCGAACGGTGGTCTGATCGCCTGCGTCTGCGAGTCGTCCCGGGTCGACTTCCCGCGGCTGATGCTCAGTTCGGTCTCGGGCCGACCCAACACGCTGGCCGCGTACCTGATGGAACACACCGCACGGGGGAGCGGGACGGTCCAGACGACCTCCACGGTGACCACCCCGTTCGCCACCCCCTGGCGCGCGGTGGTGACCGGCTCCACCCACGCCGAACTGGTCGACAACGCCGAACTGGTGCTCAACCTCGCCCTTCCCGGCGCCCTCGCCGACACCTCATGGATCAAGCCCGGCAAGGTCTTCCGCTGCAACCTCACCACCGCCGCCGGCACGGCGGGAGTCGACTTCGCCGCGGCCCGCGGACTGCAGTACGTCGAGTACGACGCCGGCTGGTACGGGCCCGAAGGCAGCACCACCGACGCCACCCGGCCGATCGACGCCATCGACCTCCCCTCGGTGATCTCCTACGCCACGAGCCAGGGCATCGGCGTCATCCTCTACGTCAACCGCATCGCACTGACCAGCCCCGACACCCTCTTCGCCCTGTACCGCGGCTGGGGCGTCGCCGGAGTGAAACTGGGCTTCATCAACGACGGCACCCAGACCATGACCAACCAGATCACCGGCTGGGCGAAGACCGCCGCCGCACACAACCTGCTGATCGACATGCACGACGACGTACGGCCGTTCGGCTACGAACGCACCTACCCCAACTGGGTCAGCCTGGAGGGGGTGCGCGGCAACGAACACTTCCCCACCGCCTCGCACAACGTCACCCTGCCCTTCGCCCGGAACATCGGCGGCCCGATGGACTACACGATCTGCTACGGCCAGTCCCGCGACCAGACCACCAACGTCCACCAGATGGCGATGGCCGCGGTCTACTACCAGCCGCTGAACTTCCTCTACTGGTACGACTCGCCCTCGAAGTACGCCAACACCGCCAACTGGCCCGGCCTGCCCTGGTTCGACGCCATCCCCACCACCTGGGACGAGAGCCGAGCCCTCGACGGGGCGATCGGCCAGTACGTCGCGGTCGCCCGCCGCAAGGGCACCACCTGGTACCTGGGCGCGATGACCGACGAGTCGGCCCGGACCCTGTCGCTCCCGCTGTCCTTCCTCGGCAGCGGCACCTGGACGGCCACGGTCTACGCCGACGGCACGCCCGGCACCAGCGCCTATCAGACTCCCGTCGTGGTCAGCACGCGGACGGTCACTTCTTCGACGGTCCTCGACGTGGCCATGGCACCCGCCGGCGGTCAGGCGGTCGTACTGAAGCCGAGCTGATCGCGATGCCGGTCCGGCCCGACGTCGTGCTCGGCCCGGGTGCGGAGCGCGGACACCGACACGAAGCAGCTGTGGCCGAGGTGAGCCGCCGCCGGACCTGCGGCGAGGCTAGGGCCCTTCTGATGGATCTCCGCGGCGTCACGACGTCCGGCACGCACGCTCGCCGCACGGCGCGAAGGGACAGGTGGCTCCGCCACATGACCCTTCACACCGGCGCGGGCGACGGCACCTCCGAGGGCGGCCGCTCCGCCACCCCAGCAAGTCGGCCTCCAGCGGCAACGAGGGCC
>NZ_JBEXCS010000126.1:0-22616 GCF_040605395.1 Streptomyces sp. NPDC005648
GGCTGCCGCCCCCAGACCCCCGCTTCGGCCTGAACGGCCTCGTCCTCAAACTCCCCCAGAGGGGGCACCCCCAGACGGGCTGGACATGGCCGGCCGGGCTGTGAAGAGATCGGTTGACCACGGGGAAAATCCCGTCGCACTCCAGGGCAACCCACTCGTATCCCGGTGAGTCGTAAAGGGCGACATGCAGGGGGGATCTTCACCCCTGCACTCTCTTCACCGTCAGCTGCCCTTCCACTCCCCGGAGTCGACGTGTCCGAGTCCGTTGTCGTGCCCAGAGTCCGGAGTGCTGTCGCGGTCGCCGTCGCGGTGCTCGCCGCGATGGCCACCGTGTCGCCCCTCGCCCATGCGCGGGACTCCGTCGTCAAGAGCGTGCGGCAGGACTTCAACGGGGACGGGTACGAGGACCTGGCCACGGGGGCGCCGTACGCGAGTGTCGGCGGACAGCCGGGCGCCGGTTACGTGGCCGTCGTGTACGGGTCGGCGCATGGACTGAATCTCGCGAGCAAGAAGGTGTTCACGCAGGCCACGGCCGGTGTGCCCGGTGCTCCGGAGGCGGGGGACGCGTTCGGGGCGCATCTGGTCGCCGGTGATCTGGACGGGGACGGTTACACCGATCTCGTCGTCCCCGCGGCGGGGGAGCGGTGGACGCGGGACGGGGTCGCCCGCGAGGGCAGTGTCACCGTGCTGTGGGGCGGCCGGCGCGGGCTCTCGGGCGGGACCCTGCTGCCGGGTGCCCTCGTCGACGGCTTCGCGCGGGTCGTCGTGGGCGATTTCGACGGTGATGGTCATGCCGATCTGGCGGGGCCTTCCGAGGTGGAGTTCGGGCCGTTCGGGCGGGGTGGGGTGCCTGCCCGTGAGCAGGGCGTCTCCTTCACGGACGGTGATGTGAGGGTGCTGGACGTGGCTGTCGGGGATGTCGACGGTGACGGGATCAGCGATGTCGTCGTGCTCACCGGGCCGTTCGACTGGGACGACCCGGGTGACGAGAACTCCGGGCACAACCTCCTTTATCTGCACGGCTCTTCGAGCGGCCTTGCCCCGCTCACCCGTCTGAAGGACGGGGCGGGCCGGGACATCGAGGGCGGTGAGAGCCTCGCGCTCGGTGATGTGAACGGGGACGGGCGGGACGACATCGTCTTCGGGCGGCCCTTCGTCGCCCACTCGGGGGAGGGGGCCGTCGATCCGAGCGAGTACGGGGAGCGGGTCGGAGTCGTCCTCGGCACGACGCGGGGGCCGCGGGCCGCGGAGCCGCTGACACTGGACCAGGACACGCCCGGCGTTCCCGGCGTGGTCGAGGCGGGCGACCGCTTCGGGGCGGATGTCGCCGTGGGCGATGTGAACGGTGACGGGTACGCCGACATCGTGGCCGGGAGCCCCGGTGAGGACTTCTCCGGCATCCGGGACGCGGGCACGGTCACCGTCATTCCCGGCCGCTCGGGTGGACCGACCGGCGTCGGCTCGAAGGCCTTCAGCCAGAACACCTCCGGTGTGCCGGGCACCGCCGAACGCTCCGACCGCTTCGGCGAGGCACTCACCCTCCTCGACCTCGACGGCGACCACCGCGCGGACCTGGTCGTCGGGGCTCCCGGCGAGAACTCCGGTGCGGGGGGCGTGTGGGCCTTCCGGTCCGCCGCCTCCGGGATCACCGCCGCCGGCTCCCTGTCCTTCGGTGCCGGGCGACTCGGCACCGATCCCCGACTCGCCGGTCTCGGCGGCGAGTTCACCGACCGCTGACCGCCGCCTTCCGGCGGCTCTCCCCCCACCTGCTCAAACGACGGTTCGACACGACAGGAGCGAGGGGCACTGAGATGAACAGACGAACAGGCGTGTGGCGTACGGGACTTGCGGTCGTCCTCGCGATCACCGGGGCCGCCGCCCTGCCGGCCGCCCATGCCTCGGCCACCGCACGGACCACGACGGCCCGGCCGCAGGACGATCCGCGGGACGGCTTCAACCGGGACGACTTCAACGGGGACGGGTACTCCGACCTCGCTGTCGCCGCGCCCTCGGCGACCGTCGGGGGCAGGAAGGCGGCGGGGTATGTCGCCGTGGTCTACGGGTCGGCCAGGGGGCCGAAGACCTCGGCCAAGCAGGTGTTCAGCCAGAACACCGCCGGTGTGCCGGGGAGTTCGGAGAGCGGTGACCGGTTCGGCAGCGCGCTGGGCACCGGTGATCTGGACGGTGACGGTTATGCCGATCTCGTCGTCGGGGTGGGCGGGGAGGACACCTCGGCGGGGATCGACGCCGGGCTCGTCGAGGTGATCTGGGGCGGCGCCAAGGGGCTGTCCGGCGGTGCCACGCTGGCCGGGGGGAACGCGCGCGACGCGCTGGGGGCCAAGGGGCACCTCGCCGTCGCGGACGTCGACGGGGACGGCGGCCAGGACGTCATCACCGTCCAGAACGACCACGACCTGCGCGTGCTCGGCGGGCCCTTCGCCCGGGACGGCTCCACCGCGCACGGCGGTCAGGTCGTCAGGGACCGCTTCGACAGCCGGGTCCTGGACCTCGCCACCGGTGATCTGAACGGCGACGGCGTCACCGATGTGGCCGCGGTCGAGAACGACGGCGACGAGTGGGACGCCCGCCACATCGTGTACTGGACCGGCACCACGGACGGGCTCACCCCGTACACACTGGTCCACGACATCGACGGCGCGGCCCTCCAGGGCGGCGAGAACCTCGACATCGGGGACGTGAACAAGGACGGCTACGACGACCTCGTGGTCGGCCGGGCCGTCGACGGCGCCGACAGCGACGAGGACACGCCGTACGCCAAGGGCGGCCGTATCACCTGGGTACCCGGCACCGCCGACGGGCCCGACGGGACACGGGCGAAGTTCATCTACCAGGACACCCCGATGGTGCCGGGCACCGCCGAGAAGGGCGACTACTTCGGGACCGATGTCTCGGTCGCCGACGTCGACGGGGACGGGTACGCCGACATCGCGGCCGGTGTGCCCGGAGAGGATCTCGGCTCGATCGCCGACGCGGGCAGCGTGGTCGTCCTGCGCGGCACCGACACCGGCCCCACCAGCAGCGGTTCCGTGGGGTTCAGCCAGAACACCAGAGGCGTGCCCGGCACCGCGGAGAAGGGCGACGCCTTCGGTGCGGCCACCCGTCTGGTGGACCTGGACCACGACGGCCGTGCCGAACTCCTGGTCGGCGCGCCCGGGGAGAACGGCGGCCAGGGCGGGGTGTGGGTGTTCCGGGCCGACGAGCACGGCATCACCGCGGCCGGCTCCCGCACCTTCGGCGCCGGCACGCTGGGCACCGTCGCGGCGGGTGCCGCGCTGGGCTCGGGGTTCGACGACTGAGCGGCCGCGGTCGCCTCGGCCGCCGAAACCACTGAGCGGCCGTCAGACACGTTGCTCTTGACGCGTTTTAGCGGGCCCGTTGCGACAAGATCAGGTTCATCCTGTTGTTCCCGTGTCGCAACGGGTCTTCTGTTGTCTGCCTATTTGTCATGCACGCGAAGGCTCGAGTTCAGCGGGCGGACCGACCCGGTGCGTGAGCTTGCACGAGTCCAAGAGGCCAGCGAGGTAAGGGAGTTCGACGATGACCGGAGCAAACTCGCCCGACCGACGCCGCTTTCTGACCGCCGGTGCCGCCGTCCTCGGCGCCGCCGCCTCCGCCCAGCTGTGGTTGCCCGGCACCGCCCGAGCGGCCGAACCCACCCTGCCCGACGGGGTGTTCAGCCTCGGGGTGGCCTCCGGCGACCCCCTGCCCGACGGCATCGTCCTGTGGACCCGGCTGGCCCCGGACCCGCTCCACGGCGGGGGCATGCCCGACGAAGTGGTCCCGGTGCAGTGGGAGATCGCCGAGGACGAACGGCTGAGAAAGGTCGTCCGCCGGGGCGTCGCCCAGGCCCGGCCCGAGTACGGGCACAGCGTTCACGTGGATGTACGGGGACTGCGCCCGGACCGCTCGTACTGGTACCGCTTCCGCACCGGTGGCCAGATCTCGGCCCTCGGCCGTACCCGCACCGCGCCCCACCCGCACAGCAAGGGCGGCTCCCTGCGGATCGCGCTGGCCTCCTGCCAGAACTGGCAGAACGGCTACTTCACGCCGTACGCCGACATGCTCGCCCAGGACCCCGACGTCGTCCTCTTCGTCGGCGACTACATCTACGAGTCGGCGCCGTCCTCCGCGGGTCCGCGCCGGCACGAGGGCACGGGGGAGCCGTACACCCTGACGCAGTACCGCAACCGGTACGCGCAGTACCGCACGGACCCCGACCTGCTGGCGATGCACGCGAGCGCGCCCTGGGTGGTCACCTTCGACGATCACGAGGTGGACAACGACTGGGCGGGCGAGATCCCGCAGGACCCCGACAAGCAGCCGCACGACGCGTTCGTGGCCCGGCTGACCGCGGCCTTCCAGGCGTACTACGAGCACATGCCGGTGCGGGCCTCGGCCATTCCCGACGGTCCGCACATCCAGATGTACCGCCGTCTGGAGTTCGGCCGGCTGGCGCGCCTCAACGTGCTGGACACCCGGCAGTTCCGCAGCGACCAGGTGACCAGCCAGGCGGCCGCCGAGGACCCCTCGCTCACCATGCTCGGCGCCGAGCAGAAGCAGTGGCTCCTGGACGGGCTGCACGACTCGCCGGCCCGCTGGAACCTGATCGCCTCGCAGATCATGATGGCCGAGACCGACATCCTGCCCGGCGAGGGCAAGCTCTGGTACTACGACGCCTGGGACGGCTACCAGGTCGAACGCAACGCCCTGCTCAGGGAGTTCGCCGAGATCCGCAACCCGGTCGTGCTCAGCGGCGACCGGCATCTGACGATGATCAGCGATCTGAAGACCGACTACGGCGACCCCGGCTCCCAGGTCGTCGGCGCCGAGTTCGTCGGTACGTCCATCTCCAGCAACGGCGACCAGGACCAGGCCGCCTTCCACGCCCAGTGGGACCCGCTGAAGGCCGACAACCCGCACTGGAAGGTGATCGACGCCCACCGCGGCTACCACCTCTTCGACATCGACCGGCACGGTATCGACGCCCAGGTGCGGGTGGTCGACACGGTGGTGCGGCCGACGGCGACCCCGAGCACCTACGCGCGGCTGCGGGTGGAGGCGGGCAGGCCCGGCGTCGAGGAAGTGTGACCGTTTCCCGGAAGACGTCACGCTTTTCCGGAACATGAAGCCTGTGGGGCGGGGGCCTGGGACTCATCCGTGTCCCAGGCCCCTCTCGGGTAAGCCCCAGGTGAGCCTCTTACCGTCCGGATCGTGGAGCGGTGGGCCCGGGCGGGCCGGGGCCGGGCGGGGCACCGTGGTCGACGACCGGGACCGGGGCGGGCTGATGCGCGCCTTCGAGACACTGCTCGGGCTGCCGGAAAATCTGCTGCAACCGGTTCCGGACGCGGCGAATCGTTCCCTTACCCTTGCCGAGACCGAAATGCTGCGGAATCTTAACAAGGAATTCCGTGGCAATGGACTCCAGGACGAGCTCTATTCCAAGTTGGTCCGTAACGGAGCGGTCATGCATATGAAGAATGCGTGCAGCCCGACCTCGCCGGACGTGAAGATCCGCACCCCCGCCTGGGCGGTCGGGGCGGCGGCCGGGATCGGCGCCGAAATGGCCGGGAACATCGCCCGGACGGGCGTACGGATCGTGGGAGATCTGTCGCTGCTGTCCGCCGCGCCCCAGGCCGTCGAGCCGCTGCCCGAGGAGCCGCGGATCGCGCCCGAGGTGGCCGCCCAGGCGCTGTACGGAGCCCTCGCCGCGGCCGCCGCCGCACCTGTGAGACACACCACGCCGGCGAAAGCGCGCAGGGTTCACCAGACCTCTTCCAAGGAACTCGTGAAGGTGCTCGGCCACCGCTGTCCGAAGAAGCTGCGGTGGCACTGACTCTCTGTGCAAGGTGAATGACAGGTGGCGCGCACATTTGCAGCGAACGGCGCTCACCTTGCACAGCGGTTACCGCAAGTGGGACCATTTCCAGGTTCCCTGTCGCCCCAAGGTAGGTCCTCTGTGTCCCAGCACATAGCCAAGCCCCGTACCACCGCAGTGATCCTGGCCGGTGGTACCGGCCAGCGGGTGGGTCTTTCGATCCCCAAGCAGCTGCTGAAGATCGCCGGCAAGGCAGTCATCGAGCACACCCTCACGACCTTCGAGAAGGCCGACTCGATCGACGACATCATCGTGCTGATGGCGCCGGGCTATGTGCCCGACGTCGAGAAGATCGTCGCCAAGGCCGGCTTCACCAAGGTCAAGAAGGTCATCGAGGGCGGTTCGACCCGGAACGAGACCACCGAGCGCGCCATCGAGGCCCTCGGCGAGGGACTCGCGGACGGCGAGGACCTGAACGTCCTCTTCCACGACGCCGTACGCCCGTTGCTCTCGCAGCGTGTGATCGACGACTGTGTGGTCGCCCTGGAGCGCTACCAGGCCGTCGATGTCGCCATCCCGTCCGCGGACACCATCATCGTGACCCGCACGCACGGTGAGGACGGCGAGTTCATCACCGAGATCCCGGACCGCTCCCGGCTGCGCCGCGGCCAGACCCCGCAGGCCTTCAAGCTGTCCACGATCCGGCGGGCCTACGACGTCGCGGCCGGCGATCCCAACTTCCAGGCCACGGACGACTGCTCGGTCGTGCTCAAGTACCTGCCGGACGTGCCGATCCACGTCGTCGCGGGCGACGAGTACAACATGAAGGTCACCCAGCCGGTCGACGTCTTCATCGCCGACAAGCTGTTCCAGCTGGCCTCCACGGCCGCGCCCGAGCAGGTGAGCGAGGAGGCCTACCGCGAGCTGCTCACCGGCAAGACGGTCGTGATCTTCGGCGGCTCGTACGGCATCGGCAAGGACATCGCCGAACTCGCCCGGTCCTACGGCTCCGCGGTGTACGCGCTGGGCCGCTCCACCACCGGCACCCATGTGGAGAACCCGGAGGAGGTCGACGACGCGCTGTCCAAGGCGTACGCGGAGACCGGCCGGATCGACTACGTCGTCAACACGGCCGGTGTGCTGCGCATCGGCAAGCTGGCGGAGACCGACAACGCGACCATCGAGGAAGCGCTGAAGGTCAACTACCTGGCGCCGGTGCAGATCGCCCGTTCGGCCTACAAGTACCTGGCCGAGACCAAGGGCCAGCTGCTCCTCTACACCTCCAGCAGCTACACCCGCGGCCGCGCCGAGTACAGCCTGTACTCCTCGACCAAGGCCGCCATGGTGAACCTCACCCAGGCCCTGTCCGACGAGTGGGCCGGCGACGGGGTCCGCGTCAACTGCGTCAACCCGGAGCGCACCGCGACCCCGATGCGCACCAAGGCCTTCGGCCAGGAGGCCGCGGGCACCCTGCTGTCCTCCGAGGCGGTCGCCCGTACCTCGCTCGACGTGCTGCTGTCCGAGCTGACCGGGCATGTCATCGACGTACGCCAGCAGGACCCGACGGCGGGCGCCGCCAAGGCCTCCGGCTTCGAGCAGGCGCTGGCCTCGGTGCTGGACGTCCAGGACGGCGTGTAATAATCGACGGTAATTAGTCTTCCGTTATTCAGGCCTCTGCTTTCCGGTGTTAATGCGGTGCTGTCAGCACAGTCCATCGCATTGCCCGGGCCTTCGCAGAGGCCTGAATACATTCAAAAACCGGCAACCCCTCCCAGAGCAGGTTATCCGTGATATCCACCGCTATTCGCGTCGCCCGGGTGGGCAGCGCGGCCGAGCTGGCCGCGGCGGTCCTCATGATGCTGGGCTTCCCGGCCATCATGGTGGCCGCGCTCGTCCCGAGCGTCTACGCCTTCGCGGCAGCGGCCGCCGTGACATACCTGGCCGACCACTATCTGCACCGCAAGGGCAGCTATCTGGTCAACCGCCTGAGCAAGGTCAGAGCGGGCCTGTCGATCCGCTTCCTGATCAGGGAGCTGCTGCTCATCCTGCTGCTGGCCCGGCTGGACCTCGCGAACAACCTGATCTACTACGGCGCCATCGGCTGCTTCATCGCCTTCTACGGCCTCCAGGCCCCGCACGGCGCCGAGGTCACCCTGATCCGCAACCGCCGCCGGATGCCGGTCGCCACCCGCAACGTCGACCTGAAGTCGCGCCTCCACATCCCGGACGCACCGCCGTTCGGGATGCTGGACCGCTCGGCCGAGAAGATGCTCCACCTCGACCTGGCGGCCGTCGTGGGCCTCCTGATCTCGGCCGAGGCCGGCTCCTCGCTTGCCGGTTTCATCGGCATCGGCATCACCCTGGGCCTCGGCAGCCTGTACGTGCTCGCACTGGTGCCGTACGTCCGCGGCAACAAGATCCCGCCGGACGCGGACACCGTGCTGGCGGCCGTCGACGACTGGCTGCGCGAGTACAAGCCGCAGACGCTGCTGTACTTCTCCGGCTCCAAGGACTCCACCTACCAGGTCAACATGTGGCTGGAGACGATGGAGCAGCTCGACTCCCGGCCGCTGATCATCCTGCGTGAGCGGATCATCCTGCAGACCCTGGCGCCCACCACGGTCCCCGTCATCTGCGTGCCCGGCGGGGTGCACCTGATGAACATGGACCTGTCGACGGTGCGGGTCGCGCTGTACGCCGCCAACGTCGGCAAGAACATCCACCTGCTGCGTGTCCCCACCATGAAGCACGTCTTCATCGGCCACGGCGACAGCGACAAGCTCGCCAGCGTGAACCCCTTCAGCAAGGCGTACGACGAGGTGTGGACCGCCGGCCGCGCGGGCCGCGACCGCTACGCCATCGCCGACGTCGGCGTCCGCGACGAGGACATCGTGGAGGTCGGCCGCCCGCAGCTGGCGCCGATCCAGGGCTGGGAGGGTGTACCGGAGGGACGCATCCCGACCGTGCTCTACGCCCCCACCTGGGAGGGCTGGGACGGCGACCCGGGCAACACCTCGATCATGCTGGCCGGCGCGAACATCGTGAAGAAACTGATCAAGGCCGACCCGCCGGTGCGCGTCCTCTACAAGCCGCACCCCTTCACGGGCACCGTCCTGCCCAAGGCCGGCTCCGCGCACCGCAAGATCGTGGCGCTGGTCGAGAAGGCCGCCGCCGAGCGGGCCGCCGACCCGCGCTTCGCCGCCGACGCCGCCGCGCAGACCGAGGCCAAGGCCGAACTGGCCCGGATCGAGGCCCGGCTCGCCGAACTGGCCGGCTCCACCGGTGAGAAGGGCGACGAGGCCGAGGCCACCCGGGACGGCGTGGTCGACGTCGAGAAGCACGAGGAGATCGCCCGGCTGCGCGACGAGTGGAACGACGCGTACTGGCGCTCCTTCCCCCACTGGGAACACCGCGTCATCGAGGGCGCCGAACCGCCCCTGTTCGACTGCTTCAACCTCTCCGACGCGATGGTCTCCGACATCTCCAGCGTGGTCTCCGACTTCCTCGCGAGCGGCAAGCCGTACGCGGTGACGGACTCCGCCGGACTGGGCGTCGAGGAGTTCAAGCGGCAGAACACCGCGGTCCGCGCGGCCACGATCCTGTCCAACTCCGCGGCGGAGATCGGCGAGTTGCTGGCCGCGGTCCGTGATCCGGCCGCCGATCCGCAGGCGGACGACCGCAAGGAGCTCAAGGAGTACCTGCTCGGCCCGGACGAGCCGGCCTCCATCGAGCAGTTCAACACCGCGGTCGCCGACCTGGCCCTGAAGGCCGAGACGCGCAACCTCGGCCAGGAGTCGCGGGCCGCCGCGGCGGGCACCCCCGGCGCCGACGAGCTGTCGGACGCCCTGTCGGCGAAGCCGCCCACCGTGTGAAAACGGTGAGAAGGGCCCGGTTCTCGAGGAGTGATCCTCGAAAACCGGGCCCTTCTTACGTATGTACGGGAACAGCCCGTCGTACGTACGGGTAACAGCCCGTGACAAGGGGGAGAAGTGACCCTGGCGCAGCCTGATGTGACGGTCGTCATCGGGGCCTACGAAGCGATGCCGTACCTGCTCGAGTGCCTGGCCTCCGTCGAGGCGCAGACCATCGGCGCGGGGCGCATCGAGGTCGTGGCGGTGGACGACGGCTCCACCGACGGCACGGGGGAGTGCCTGGAGGAGTTCGCGGCCCGCGCCGCCATGCCGGTCACGGTGATCCGCCAGGACAACTCCGGCGGCCCCAGCGGCCCCCGCAACGTCGGCCTCTCCAAGGCCGCCGGACGCTATGTCTTCTTCCTGGACGCCGACGACCGGCTCGGCTCCGAGGCGTTGGAGCGGATGGTCGCGATGGCCGACCGCAACGGCACGGACGTCGTCCTCGGCAGGGTCGAGGGCGTCAACCGCAAACCGCCGCAGGCCATGTGGGGCCAGACCCTCGACCGTACGGACGTCTTCTCCTCCAACATCAAGTTCACCCTGAGCGCGCAGAAGCTGTTCCGCCGGACTCTGCTGGAGCGGAACGGCATGCGCTTCGACGAGTCCCTGTGGACCGGCGAGGACGCGCTGTTCACGATGGAGGCCTATCTGCGGGCCGACGGCGTCTCCGTCATCGCCGACCACACCTGCTACTACCTGGTCGGCCGGGACGACGGCAAGCATGTGACGAAGACGGGCAGTTACACCCTGCGCTTCGACTCCGCGCGCGCCCTGATGCGGCTGATAGCCGACATGGTCCCGGCGGGCGAGCGGCGCGACGCGCTCATGCACCGCCCCTTCGTGGTGACGCTGTCACCGCAGTTCGGGGCGAAGTACGCCAACGACAGCGAAACGATACGGCGGCACAAGTTCGAGCTGGCCAAGCCGCTGATGGAGGAGTTCTGGACCGAGGGCGTGGCCCGGCGCCTCAAGGTCGAGGAGCGGCTGCGGCTCCATCTGGTCGCCGAGGAGAAACCCGAACTCCTGCTGCCCGTGGTGGAGTTCGTCAAGGCGAAGCAGAAGCCGGCGGTCCTCCTGGAGAAGCGGGGCCGGGAGGCCTACCTCGCCTACCCGCACTTCCGCGACACGGCCGCCGGCGTCCCCGACCGGGTCTACCTCGCCCCGCCGCGCGAGGCCCGCGCGTTCCCCGGCTACCGCGAGCACTCACCGCTGGCGGTGTTCCGCCGGGCGGCCGGCAAGGCACGCAGAATGCTGAAGGCCCGGGCGGCGGCGGGCGGCGGGCCCCGGACACCACGTGAGCAACCGGTTACCTGACGTCTTTCCGGGAACTGTCACGTCGGTCCGGGGACGGTGACGTCCGGGGACTGGACCGACGCGCGCCGTCCGTGCCGCTTCGCGTAGATTGCCTGCGGGTACCCGCAGCGTGCGAGGGGACGGAAGAAGCAGGTGGCAGGGGCAAGGCAGGGCGTGGCGGAAGCCCGCAGGATCGTCGTCAAGGTGGGTTCCTCGTCGCTGACCACCGCCTCCGGCGGTCTGGACGCCGACCGCGTCGACGCGCTCGTCGACGTCCTCGCCAAGAGCCGCAGCGGCGGGGAGCGGGAGGTCGTGCTGGTCTCCTCCGGTGCCATCGCCGCGGGCCTCGCCCCCCTCGGCCTGCGCCGCCGCCCCCGCGACCTGGCCCGCCAGCAGGCCGCGGCCAGCGTCGGCCAGGGCCTGCTCGTCGCCCGCTACACCGCCTCCTTCGCCCGCTACGGCGTCCGGGTCGGACAGGTCCTGCTGACCAGCGACGACATGAGCCGTCGCGCCCATCACCGCAACGCCTCGCGCACCCTCGACAAGCTGCTCGCGATGGGCGCGTTCCCCATCGTGAACGAGAACGACACCGTCGCCACCGACGAGATCCGCTTCGGCGACAACGACCGGCTCGCCGCCCTGGTCGCCCACCTCGTCCACGCCGACCTCCTCGTCCTGCTCTCCGATGTGGACGGCGTCTACGACGGCGACCCCAGCAAACCGGGCACCTCGCGGATAGCGCGGGTCAGGGGGCCGGAGGATCTCGCTCACGTCGAGATCGGCAGCGCGGGCAAGGCCGGCGTCGGCACCGGTGGCATGGTCACCAAGATCGAGGCCGCCGGGATCGCCGCCGCGGCCGGCATCCCCGTGGTCCTCACCAGTGCCGTGCACGCGGCCGAGGCGCTGGCCGGCGGGGACACCGGGACCTACTTCCACGTCACCGGCAAGCGCTCCGCGGACCGCCTGCTCTGGTTGCAGCACGCCTCCACCCCGCAGGGCTCGCTCACCCTGGACGACGGGGCGGTACGGGCGGTGGTGGAGCGCCGCAAGTCGCTGCTGCCGGCCGGGATCGCCGCCGTCGAGGGCGAGTTCAGCGCCGGGGACCCCGTCGAGCTGCGGGACGGCCGGGGGCACGCGGTGGCCCGCGGGCTCGTCAACTTCGACGCCAAGGAGATCCCCCAGCTCCTCGGCCGCTCCACCCGGGAACTGGCCCGCGAGCTCGGCGCCGCGTACGAACGAGAGGTCGTCCACCGCGACGACTTGGTGATCCTCCACCCCTGACCCGTGCCGGCCAACCCGTCGGCACACGGCCCCCGCACTCCCGGACCGAAACCGGGTGGGACGCCCGTTTCATGGGCCGCCCTGAGATGGACGTTCCACGCTGCGTTGCCCCGGCGGCGACCCCCGGATCCCTGGCCGGCTGGTGTTGCCCGGGGTGGCGACCCCCGGGCCCCCGGCCGGTTGTGTTGCCCGGGGTGGTGGTCTTCGGGTGTCGGCCGAAAACGGGGGGAACGCCCGTTTCAACGGTCGCCCTGAGGTGGACGTTCCGCAAAACCGCCCCGCGAACCCTTGCGGCCTGCTCAACTTTGACTCGGGGACCCGTTCCGCACGAGCGCCGCTCGACCGTCGCGCAAAGGAGGCCGTCGTGAGACGAGTACGCCCTGGGGCGGCGGCGTCCCGCGGTGGCCTGACCAGCGTCACGGCCGGAGAGACCTACGAGGAGCCCGCCGACCTGCCCCGCCTGTGGCACGTCACCCTCAGCGTCTCCGGCGAGGAGGCCCCGCTGCACGAGGTGCGCCGCGGCCTGGAACAGCTGGCCCACGACCACCCCTTCCTGCTCACCAGCAGATACGCGAACGACCACGCGGAGATCCGCTACTGGGAGGAGGCCCGCGATCTGCACGACGCGGCCGCCGTCGCCCTGCGTCTGTGGGGCGAACACCGCCAGACCGCGAAGCTCCCGCCGTGGGAGATCGTCGGCCTGGAGGTCATCGACCGCGAGACCTACCACCAGCGCATCGCGGAGGGCTACGGCCCGCCTCCGGCGACACCTGTCGGAGTTCACCCCTTTTGAGCCCGTCTCGGGGTGTGGAACGAAAGGTGGACGGCCGGCCCCGGCGCACTACCCTTCCCTCATGACCACGCTTTCGCCGTACGACTCCATGTCCCCGGTCACCCGGGCCGCCTACCGCGCCAAGGCAGCCGCCGCCGACCTCGCCCCGCTGCCGCGCGCGGTCAAGGACGACGCGCTGGCCGCCATCGCGGACGCCCTGGAGGTCCGTACCAGCGAGATCGTCGAGGCCAACGCCAAGGACATCGCCAAGGCCCGCGAGGCCGGCACCAGCGAGACCGTCATCGACCGGCTGACGCTCACCCCGGAGCGGGTGCGCGCCATCGCCTCGGACGTACGGGACGTCGTGGCGCTCCCGGACCCGGTCGGCGAGGTGGTCCGCGGCTCGACCCTCCCGAACGGCATCGACCTGCGCCAGGTCCGCGTCCCGCTCGGCGTGGTCGGCATCATCTACGAGGCCCGCCCGAACGTCACCGTCGACGCCGCCGCCCTCTGCCTCAAGTCGGGCAACGCGGTCCTGCTGCGCGGCTCGGCCTCCGCCTACGAGTCCAACACGGCCCTCGTGCGGGTCCTGCGCGACGCCGTGGGCGGCGCCGGGCTGCCCGCCGACGCCATCCAGCTGGTGCCCGGCGAGAACCGCGACAGCGTCCGTGAGCTGATGCGCGCCCGGGGCCTGGTCGACGTCCTGATCCCGCGTGGCGGCGCCTCCCTGATCCAGACCGTCGTCACCGAGTCCGTCGTCCCGGTGATCGAGACCGGCGTCGGCAACTGCCACGTCTACGTCGACGCCCACGCCGACCTCGACATGGCCATCGACATCCTGATCAACTCCAAGGCCCAGCGGCCCAGCGTCTGCAACGCGGCCGAGACCCTCCTGGTCCACCAGGACATCGCCCCCGAGTTCCTGCCCCGCGCCCTGGACGCCCTCGCCGAGGCCGGCGTGACCGTCCACGCGGACCCGAGGGTGCTGGCGTACGCGAAGGACTCCAAGGCGACCGTCGTCGAGGCCACCCCGGACGACTGGGACACCGAGTACCTCTCGTACGACATCGCCGCCGCCGTCGTCGACTCGCTGGACCGGGCCGTCGACCACATCCGGCTGTGGTCGTCCGGTCACACGGAGGCGATCGTCACCACCTCCCAGCAGGCCGCTCGCCGCTTCACCCAGTTGGTCGACTCCACCACCGTCGCCGTGAACGCCTCCACCCGCTTCACCGACGGCGGCCAGTTCGGCTTCGGCGCCGAGATCGGCATCTCCACCCAGAAGCTGCACGCGCGGGGCCCGATGGGCCTGCCGGAGCTGACGAGCACCAAGTACATCGTCACCGGGGACGGCCATGTCCGCCGCTGACGGACACCGGCGGCGGCGCCCGTGAGGGCCGTCTCATCCAGCGGATGAATTTCCATACCGTCTGCCCAAATTGACCCCCCAGGTCTACTCTGGATCCGTGCCGGAGGACGTGGGGGGCACGCCGTTCCCTGACGGCTGGGAGCCCGACGACGACCACGACCGCGGGGTGTCGGACGAAGAGTTCGCCTCCGTGGTCTTCGACGAGGCCTTCGTACGGGCGGCCGTGGTGCACGAGCCGACCGCCGTCGAGCGCCTCCTTGCCGCCGCCCAGGCGAGAGCCGAGGCCTCCGAGGCGGAGGCCCGCCGGGCCCACGGACGGGGCGAGCGGTACGAGGAGGGGTACGACCCCTCCGGTTTCGGCCATGATCCCGACCTGGACGACCTGGATGACACCGATGTCCTCGAGGGCCGCTACGGCGCCCCGGGCACCTACGGAAAAACGGTCCGCTGGCATCGCCCGGTCGCCTGGATGCTCGCCCTCGTGATGGGGATCGGCATGGTCGCGCTGGCTTTCGCGGCCGTCTACCGGGGCGCCTCCTCGGGCACCCGGGACCAGGTTCCGCCGCCCGCCTCGACCGGACTGGAGCAGGGCAGCGCGGCGCCGCCGTCCGCCTCCGCCGACACCTCCCAGCCGGCCATCCCGGTGATCCCGCGTACCCCCTGAGCGGCGCCCCGGGCGATCTGCCCGCGCTCACTTTCGATCCTGGTGAGAACCTGTCAGAACTTGTCGTGTACCAGGGCGTTTACCGGGGCTCTCGGAGACCTACCCTGAATGTATGGGCGGGCCTGGAGAGCCACCTGAGGGGACACCCGAGGGCGGTCCCGGAGGTGGAGAGGACGAGTACCGATCCGTCGTCTTCGACGAGTCGTTCGTCCGTGCTGCCCGTCTCCAGGAGTTCTCCGCGCAGGAGCGCATGGCCGATCACGCCCCCGCGGTGCGCCGCCGCCCGCCCCTTCGCCGCGGCCTGTCACGGCAGGCCCTGGTCCTCGTCCTCCTGATCGCCCTGGCCTTCGGCACGGCGATCTACATGGGTGTACGGCACCCTTACCAGACCCCGGCCGCCCAGCAGCCCGTGGAACCCCTGCGGATGACCGTCATCCCGCTGTCCCCGCAGGGCAAGGTGCCCGGCGCGACCGATCCCGAGTACCTGTACGCGCACAGCCCCGCCGCGCAGTTCCGGATCGGCGCCGAGGGCATACCGCTGCCGGCCGCCCGGCGCACCGCGCACTTCTCGGACAGCCAGGTGGTGGCCGCGCTGACCACGGCCAAGGACTACCTCGTCCGCTCCTCGCTCTACCCCGAGGTGATCGGCGGTCAGGACGTCCGCCCGGCGCGGGTCCTGCTCGACGGCGCCCAACTCGACCAGTTCGACCAGAGTTTCGCCCGTCCGACCGCCGACGGGCGTCACCAGCCCACGGGTTGGCTGGTTCGCTTCGACCAGACCCGCGCCGAACTCGCCGACTCCCGGATCCGCGTCGAGGGCACCCTGCAGGTCGCGGAGACCGACTCGGCGACGCTCGAGGTCACCGCCGACCACACCTTCGTGTACGCCCTGAAGGCGACGGGTTCCGGTGCCGAGGCCCAGGCCTCGCTGTTCACCGTCCGCCGTGAACTGCACTTCCGCTTCGACCGCGACGACCTGCGGCTGCACCAGGCCCAGCTGATCGTGTCGTACGTCCAGGCGGGGCCGCTGTCCTGCGCGGAGGACTCGACGAACCACTTCCGCCCGCTGCTGGCCGGCCAGACGGCGAAGGCGGGGGGCCCGGCGGGCACCGACCCGTACTCGACGGACGGCGCCACGGCACTGTGCGGTTCGCTGGCGACGAGCGCCGAACCCAAGGTGTGACAGACGCACGAGCCGACGGGAGGTTTCCGCCCCGCCGGCCCCGCTGCCGGTCCTCGCCCCGCTGTCAGTCCTCGTCCCGCCGCGTCTCGTCCGTCGGCGGCTCGTCCGTGGGCGCCGAACCGGTGAAGCCGTCGAAGCCGCGCCGCACCCGGCCCCCGATCCCCCCGGCGCCGCCCGCGATGTCGCTGACCAGCTTCATCAGGGGGTCCTTGGAGCTCTTCACATTGCTCGCGTAGCTCGCCGCCGACTCCCGGAACGAGTCGGACACCGAGGTGTCCTTGTCCTCGGCCCGGCGCGGGTAGTGGCCGTCCATGATCCGCTGGTAGTCCCGCGACTCGGACCACTTCTTCAGCTCGGCCGCGCGGATGGTGGTGAACGGGTGGGAGCGCGGCAGCAGGTTGAGGATCTTCAGCACGGAGTCGCGCAGGTCGCCGCCCGCCTCGTACTCCTCGGCCTGCTTCAGGAACGCGTCCACGTTCATCTGGTGCAGATGGTTGCCGCCCGCGATCTTCATCAGACCGCGCATCGAGGCCTTCAGGTCCTGCCCGACCAGCAGCCCCGCCCGGTCGGCCGACAGCTCCGACTTGCGGAACCACTCCCGCAGCGCCGTCACGATCGCCATGATCGCGAGCGTGCCCAGCGGGATCCAGGCGACCCGGATGGCCAGCTGGGTCAGGAACAGCAGGATCGTGCGGTACACCGCGTGCCCGGACAGGGCGTGGCCCACCTCGTGGCCGACGACCGCCCGCATCTCCTCCTCGTCGAGCAGCTCGACCAGACCGGTGGTGACGACGATGATCGGCTCGTCGAGGCCGATGCACATCGCGTTCGGCTGCGGGTCCTGGGTGACGTACATCGGCGGGACCTTCTCCAGGTCCAGGATGTAACAGGCGTCCCGCAGCATGTCGTTGAGGTGGGCGAACTGCTGGTCCGAGACACGCACCGAGTCGGACAGGAACAGCAGCCTGAGACTGCGCTCGGGCAGCAGCCCGCTGAGCGCCTTGAAGACCGTGTCGAAACCGCTCAGCTTGCGCAGCGCCACCAGCGCGCTGCGGTCCGCCGGGTGCTCGTACGCACGCGAGGAGATCCCCGGGAAACGCCTGCGCTGCCTGCTCGGTACCTGCTCGTGTCCGTTGTGCTCGTGGCCGTCGTCGGACATGTCTTCCCCCATGTGCGTGTGAGTGGCCCTTTGCGGACCCTTGTGCGGCCCTTTGCGCCCCCGAAGCAAGCCCCAGCCTAGGCGGAGTTACCTTGGACGGGCACTACACCGAAGGAGAGTCCCGCACCATGGAGCACATCCCAGCCGCCTGGATCACCGCGGCCGCCGGCGTCCCCCAGCACCAGGGATCGGGGTACCTGCTCCGGGTCGTCCTCGTCGTGATGATCGTGGGTTGCGCGTTGACCGGGTGGTTCCTGCTGCGTGGCTACAAGCGGAAAGACGACTGAGCGTGCCTCGGAGTTCCCCGGCGCCGTCCCCAACGGCGGAGTCGGCGTGATCGCCCGCCGGGCCCCGGCTTACGATTGAGCCGACATCTTTATCCCGCCCACCGGATAGGTCCTGCCGAAGATGAGCATCCACAGCACCGCTGCCCAGTTGGTCACCCTCGCCGAGGCCGAGGGCGGCAACCACGAGAGCCTCAACCCGGCGGTCACCGGCGGCGGCGCCCTCGTCATCCTGCTGCTCCTGCTGTGGATCACCACCCGCTTCAACCGCGACCGCTGAGTCCCGGGCCGGGCCGGTAGGGTCTGCACGCATGGGAGAGCAGGACATGCCTACCGGTCCGGCGAAGGACGCGGCGAACGGCACGCGGCCCCGCCTGTTGAACGGCGCGGGCGGTGGCCCGTCGAACCCCGGCAAGCGCCGCCTCGGCGTCATGGGCGGAACGTTTGACCCGATCCACCACGGGCACCTCGTGGCGGCCAGTGAGGTCGCCGCGCAGTTCCACCTGGACGAGGTGGTGTTCGTACCCACCGGCCAGCCGTGGCAGAAGACACACCGCCATGTGTCCCCGGCCGAGGACCGCTATCTCATGACGGTCATCGCGACCGCCGAGAACCCGCAGTTCTCGGTGAGCCGGATCGACATCGACCGCGGCGGCCCGACCTACACCGTGGACACGCTGCGCGACCTGCGCGCCCTCAACCCCGACACCGACCTCTTCTTCATCACCGGCGCCGACGCCCTCGGCCAGATCCTCACCTGGCGCGACTCGGAGGAGCTGTTCTCCCTCGCGCACTTCATCGGCTGCACCCGCCCCGGCCACCCGCTGACCGACCACGGCCTCCCGGAGGGCGGTGTGTCGCTGGTCGAGGTTCCGGCGCTGGCCATCTCCTCCACAGACTGCCGTGCGAGAGTCGCCAAGGGTGACCCCATCTGGTACATGGTGCCGGACGGAGTCGTGCGTTACATCGACAAGCGCGAGCTGTACCGCGGCGAGTGAGCCGAGAGGGGCGACCGGTGAACGACCGATACGACGCGGACCACGGCGACGACTACGCCGAGCAGTACGTACTCGTCGGCTACGACGAGTACGGCCGGCCCGTCTACCGCCAGGCCCCGCCGCAGCAGGCCCCCCAGCAGCAGTACGACCCGTACGCCCAGCAGCCGCAGCAACAGGGCTACGGCTACGACCCTTACGCCACCGGCCCGCAGCAGCAGCCGCAGGGCTACGACCCGTACGGCACGGGCCAGCAGCCCCAGACGCCCTCCTACGACGCCTACGCCCCCGGCGCGCCGCAGCAGGCCGCCCCCGCCGCCCCGTACGACCCCTACGGCCAGGCCGCGAGCAGCGGGCGGCAGCCGCGGGTCGCCGAACAGACCGCCTACATCCCGCAGCAGGGCGGTCCGGCCGAGGAGCCCGCCGCGCCCGATCGTCCCACCGAACGGGACTACCGCACCGAGCAGTTCGCCTTCGTCGAGGAGCCGACCGACGACTCCGAGGACGTCATCGACTGGCTGAACTTCACCGAGAACCGCACCGAGCGCCGCGAGGAGGCCAAGCGCCGGGCCCGCAGCCGGCTCATCGCGCTGGTGGTGGCCCTCGCCCTGGTGGCGGTCGGCGGCGTGGGCTACCTCTGGTACGCCGGAAAGCTGCCCGGCCTGTCCAAGCCGTCGTCCAAGAAGGGCACGGCGACGGCCGCGGGCGCGCAGAACCGCGACGTGATCGTCGTACACCTGCACAACACCAAGAAGGGCGGCACCTCCACGGCGCTGCTCGTCGACAACACCACCACCAAGCAGGGCACCACCGTCCTGATCCCCAACTCGCTGTCCCTGACGGACGACGACGGCACCACGACCACCCTCGCCAAGTCGGTCGACGAGGACGGCTCCGCCGGCACCCGCGACGCCCTGGACACGGTCCTGGGTACCGACATCGAGGGCACCTGGCGTCTGGACACGCCCTACCTGGAGAACCTGGTCGACCTCGTCGGCAACATCGACATCGACACCGACGCGAACGTGCCCGACCCGGACGCCAAGAAGAAGGGCACCGCGCCCCTCGTCCGCCAGGGCAAGGACCAGACCCTCAGCGGCAGCGCGGCCGTCGCCTACGCCACCTACCGGGCCTCCGGCGAGGCCCAGAACGCCCAGCTGGAGCGGTTCGGCCAGGTCATGCAGGGCGTGCTGCGCAAGCTCTCCTCCGATCCGACCGGCGCGACCACCACCGTGCAGACGCTGGCCCAGATCCTGGACCCGCCGCTGACCGACAACGACCTCGGCGCCTTCCTCGCCAAGCTCGCCGACCTCGCCAAGGGCGGCGACTACAAGACGGCCCTGCTGCCCGTCCGGAACGACGGCACGCTCAGCGCGCAGGCCAGCGCGAGCGTCGTCAAGGACGTCCTCGGCGGCAGCGCCAAGAGCCCCGACCAGGGCTCCGTGGTCAGTGTCTCGGTGCAGAACGCCAGCGGGGTGAAGGACAACACCGAGAAGGCCCGGGTGGTCCTCGTCAACGGCGGCTACACCTTCCTGGACGGCGGCACGCCCTCCGCCGCCTCGGCGACGTCCAAGGTCGTCTACTCCGACGCCGCCGACAAGGAGAACGCCACCGAGGTCGCCAAGACCCTGGGCCTGCCCACCAGCTCCGTCAGCAAGGGCAGGACCAGCTCCAGCGCGGACGTCTCGGTGGTCCTCGGCCAGAGCTACAAGCCGTCGTCGGCCCAGTAGCCGGCGGGGCGCCCCGCGTGATCCGTTATTCACGTGGGGTGCTGTCGGCGGTCCGTGAGACCCTTGAGGTCAAGTGACCACCGACCGAAAGCCTCGTAGTGACCGCCACTGACCGCTCCATCGAGCTCATCCACACGGCCGCCCAGGCGGCCGCCGACAAGCTCGCGCACGACATCATCGCCTACGACGTCAGCGACGTCCTGTCGATCACGGACGCCTTCCTGCTGGCCTCCGCGCCCAACGACCGCCAGGTCAAGTCGATCGTCGACGAGATCGAGGAGCGGCTCCAGAAGGAGCTCGGCGCCAAGCCGGTGCGCCGTGAGGGCGACCGCGAGGCCCGCTGGGTCCTGCTCGACTACGTCGACATCGTCGTCCACGTCCAGCACAGCGAGGAGCGTGTCTTCTACGCGCTGGAGCGGCTGTGGAAGGACTGCCCCGAGCTGGAGCTGCCCGCCGACGCCAAGGCCACCCGCGGCAAGGCCGCGGAGCACGCCGAGCTGCGGGCCGCCGAGGAGGCGGCCGACCTGGGCGGTGAGTGGTGATGAGCGCCACAGGTGAGGTGAGCGAGGGCCGGCCCGGCCGGGGCCGCCGCGTCATCCTGTGGCGGCACGGCCAGACCTCGTGGAACGTGGAGCGCCGCTTCCAGGGCAGCACGGACGTCCCGCTCACCGAGACCGGCGTGGCCCAGGCCCGCCGGGCCGCCCGGCTGCTGGTGTCCCTCAAGCCCGACGCGATCGTCGCCTCCGACCTCCGGCGTGCCGCGCACACGGCGGCCGAGCTCGCCGCCCTCACCGGCCTGGAGGTCACCCACGACGAGGGCCTGCGCGAGACCTACGCGGGCGTCTGGCAGGGGCTCACGCACGAGGAGATCATCGCGCGCCACGGCGAGGAGTACGCGGCGTGGAAGCGCGGTGAGCCGGTCCGCCGCGGCGGCGGCGAGCTGGAGACCGAGGTGGCCGAGCGCGCCGCCCCGGTCGTCCTGAGGCACGCCGAGAAGCTCCCCGACGACGGCACGCTCGTCGTGGTCAGCCATGGCGGCACGATCCGCACCACCATCGGCCGACTCCTCGGTCTGGAAGCCCGCCACTGGGAGAGCCTCGGCGGCCTGTCCAACTGCTGCTGGTCCGTCCTCGGCGAGGGCGCCCGCGGCTGGCGGCTGCTGGAACACAACGCCGGCACCCTCCCGGAGCCGGTGCTGGGCGACGACGACTAGCGGATTTCACTTTCCGGCAGGTCGCAGGCTAGAGTTCTTCTTGTTCGCCCCCCGGGGGAGGAACAGAAGGACAAGGGGCTATAGCTCAGTTGGTAGAGCGCCTGCATGGCATGCAGGAGGTCAGGAGTTCAATTCTCCTTAGCTCCACTTGATCAGGATCCCGTCTCCACGCAGGAGGCGGGATCTTCTGCATGATGCTTGAGTGACTTCGGCCCGGGAGGCGTATACCTCTGTGGGAGGCGCGCCGTGTCCGGACTGGTACTGAGGCGTCGCTGACCGTATCGGCCCGGTCGTGGCAGAATCAAACGGCCGGAAGGGGGCGCGGCCCGACGGGAGGGAGCTAGTGATGCCTGCGAGCATCCTCGAGGAGGTCGGCCACCTCCTCGAAGCGGCGTCGACACGGGACACGGTGATCCGCCTGAGCTGCCCTTCCTGCGGTTCCGTCCATGTCGCCCAGGTCCTCGGCGACAACGGCGGGGTCTCCTACGTGTGCACGGCCTGCGGCCACAGCTGGAGCTGATCGATGGGTGCACACAGGCGGAAGTGCGACTGGTGCGGCAGTGGCACGCCCATTGTCCGCGACATGGAACCGGTCAACCCGGACTACCAGTACTGGTGCGAGGAGTGCGCGCGGGCGCTGATCATAAAAGGCGACCCGATCGAGACGTACCGCGAACTGGAGGGCGAGCCGATCTACGGCCGGCTCCTGGAGGAGCACTGCACCCTCAAGCGGTTCTACTCGTTCGTGACGGCCTGACGTCCGTGGGTCCGGGGCCGCCGGAAACGATTTGGTGTTCCACCCGGTGGACCGTGTAATGTTGGCGTCGCCGCCGGGGGAAACCCCGGAGGACCAGAGCAAGGGGCTATAGCTCAGTTGGTAGAGCGCCTGCATGGCATGCAGGAGGTCAGGAGTTCAATTCTCC
>NZ_JBEXCS010000127.1:0-22533 GCF_040605395.1 Streptomyces sp. NPDC005648
AGTTCTCAAGGAACGGTCGCTTCCTTTGTACTCACCCTCTCGGGCTTTCCTCCGGGCGCTTCCCTTCGGTCTTGCGTTTCCGACTCTATCAGATCTTTTTCCGATCCGATTTCCTCGGTGCTTTCCAGGTTCCCGCTTTCGCGTTTCCCTTTCCGGCGGTTCCGACTTTATCAGAAGTTCCGGGCCGGACTGGCCGGCCGCTCATTTCCGATTCATCGGGAGTGGCTTCTTCGAAATCGATGTGTCGATGTTCCGAGAAGCAGACAGACGCTCACTGTTACCGAACGGGATGAACCCGGCTCCAGGCAACTGTTCGAATCTACCTCCCCTGCCGGTCCGTGTCAACGGCTCCTGCGGGGCGAAGAAGAGACTAACAGCTCGGCGGGCGTGCCCGCACATCAGGCTGCCGTGGGCACCGTGGCGCTGCGCTCAGCCGCCTCGAGATCTCCCGTCTCCCCGGCACGAGCCGCGCGGCCGCCGAGGATGAAGACGTAGGCGAGGAAGGTGAGCTCGGCTGTGACGCCGATGCCGATGCGGGCCCAAGTGGGCAGGCCCGAGGGGGTGACGAACCCTTCGATGGCGCCGGAGACGAACAGCACCAGGGCGAGACCGATCGCCATGCCGATGGCGGCACGGCCCTCCTCCGCCAGGGCCGTGCGGCGGGATCGTGGGCCGGGGTCGATGACGGTCCAGCCGAGGCGGAGCCCGGTGCCGGCCGCGACGAAGACCGCGGTGAGTTCGAGCAAGCCGTGCGGGAGGACCAGACCGAGGAAGGTGTCGAGCCGGCCGGCCGAGGACATCAGGCCGAAGCCCACCCCGAGGTTGAGCATGTTCTGGAAGAGGATCCAGAGGACGGGCAGGCCGAGGAAGATGCCCAGGATGAGGCACTGGGCGGCGGCCCAGGCGTTGTTCGTCCAGACCTGGGCGGCGAAGGAGGCCGCGGGGTGGCTGGAGTAGTACGTCTCGTACTGGCCCCCGGGGCGAGTGAGCTCCCGTAGCTCGTTGGGAGCGGCGATGCTCGCCTGCACCTCGGGGTGGGTGGCTATCCACCATCCCAGGAGGACGCCGACGACGACGGAGAGAAGAGCCGTGGGCACCCACCAGCGGCGCGATCGGTAGACCGCGGACGGGAAGCCGTAGGCGAGGAACCGTGTGACGTCCCTCCAGGAGGCGCGCCGGGTGCCTGTCACCGCACTACGCGCGCGTGCCACGAGTTGGCTGAGCCGGCCGGTCAGCTGGGGGTCGGGCGCGCTGGACTGGATGAGGGAGAGATGGGTGGCCGTGCGCTGGTAGAGCGCGACGAGTTCGTCGGCCTCGGCACCGGTGAGACGACGGCGTCCGAGCAGTGAGTCGAGGCGGTCCCACTCGGCTCGGTGGGTGGTGACGAAGACGTCGAGGTCCATCGGTCTGCCTGCTCCTCGGCTGTTCGTCGGCGACCTGTCGTGGATGTCAGCTTGTCGTACTGCGGCGCGATGCGCCCTCAGCTTGGCAGACTGGCCGACAACAGGGCAGGCCAGGGGAAGGGCGGCGGGCGTGAGTGAGCTGGTGACGGGCGAGGCGGTGGCGCTGGAGTTGCGCCCTGCGAGGCTGCCCAGCAGGGCCCTCGCGGTGCTGCTGGATCTGGTGGCGGCTGTCGCCGTCTACACCGTCGTGACCATTGCGCTCGTCGCCGCCACGGCCTCGTTGGACGACGCGGCGCAGATCGCGGTGTCGATCGCGACCTTCGTCCTGGTGCTGGTGGGGGCGCCGATCGCGGTCGAGACGCTCAGTCATGGGCGGTCGCTGGGGAAGCTGGCGTGCGGGCTGCGGGTGGTGCGGGACGACGGTGGGCCGATCCGGTTCCGTCATGCGCTGGTCCGGGGTGGGATCGGCGTCTTCGAGATCCTGCTGACGTTCGGTGTCATCGCCTGCATCGCGTCGCTCGTGTCGGCCCGCGGGCGCCGGCTCGGGGACGTCTTCGCCGGGACTCTGGTCGTACGGGAACGGATACCTGTCGCACGGACCGGCTTCATGCCTCCGCCGCCGCCCTGGCTGGCGGGGCGGTTCTCGGAACTCGATCTGTCCGCCGTTCCCGACGGGCTGTGGCTGGCCGTGCGCCAGTACCTGACGCGGATGCAGCAGCTCGATCCGCAGGTCGGCTGGGCGATGTCGCAACGGCTCGCGGCCGATGTCGCGACGCGTACGGGCGCGCCGGTCCCGCAGGGTGTGCCGCCGGCTGCCTATCTGGCCGCGGTGGTGCAGGAGCGGCAGGCCAGGGAGGTGCGGCGGGCTTTCCCGAGCGGTCCCGTGGCGGCTCCGCCGCCGGCGGCCCCGGTGGAAGGCCGGTCCGAGGTGTCGGCACCCTCGCCGTACGAGATCCGGCCGGCGTACGAGACTCGACCCTCGCACGAGACGCCGTACGAGCCCCCGTCCGAGACCCGGCCCGCGGCGCCGGCGGAGGCGCCGCCCGTCGGCGAGCGGCCCGCCCCCAGGACGACCGGGTTCGTGCCGCCGGCCTAGTCCGTCGTTCCGCCTGCCTTCCCGGACGGGGGGCGGACGGACCCCCCTTCGATCAGGTGAAGACCGACGGGGGCGATTCGAGGTCTTCCAGCTCGATGCCGGGCGCCGCGAGGACCACGTCTCCGGCGATGTGCACGGTGTGCTGCTCGCCCGTGTCCAGCGCTGTGACCTGGTATTCGTCCACGGTCAGGGGGCCGTTGTCAGTGGCGTGTGCTTCTCTGTTCAGCAAGGTCCAGGACTGGTCCACGGTGCGCGGGGCGAGGACGGGGTCCGTGAAGCTGACGAGGCGTACGCGGGTCGCCGAGGCGGAGGGGGTGAGGCGCAGGAGACGGGTGGTGGCGACGAGGAACGCGGGGGATGTGCCGGTGAAGGCGTGGGCGCGCACGTTGCCTTCGGTGGCCTGAGCTCCGGTGGGGTCCGTACGGACCCAGGTGACGCCGTCGAGGGCGGCGCCGCGGACCTGCCAGTCGGCGGCGTGGAGTTCCAGGCGGATGGGGCGGCCGAGGTCGTCGAGGGTGAGGTCGACGGAGCCGCGGTGATCGCCCGAGGGGGCGGTCAGCTGCGAGACGTAGCGCCAGCCGGAGGGGCCGGGGGCGCAGTGGAAGTGCTCTTCTGCGAGGGGGGTGTGATCGTGCGGATCGTGGAGCGAATAGCGGCCGCGGGGCATGGGTGTCCTGGGTCTTGACGGCTGATACGGCCAAGGGACCGCAAGGCCGAAGGGGCAGGCCCCCGACACGGGGGTGCGGGGGCCTGCCTCGGAGGTACTGCGGCGGCAGCGTCAGTAGCGGTAGTGGTCCGACTTGTACGGGCCGTCGACATCGACGCCGATGTACGCCGCCTGCTCCGGACGCAGCGTGGTCAGCTTCACGCCGAGCGCGTCCAGGTGGAGACGGGCGACCTTCTCGTCCAGGTGCTTGGGCAGCGTGTAGACGCCGGTGGGGTACTCGTCGGGCTTGGTGAACAGCTCGATCTGGGCCAGGGTCTGGTCCGCGAAGGAGTTGGACATCACGAACGACGGGTGACCGGTCGCGTTGCCCAGGTTCAGCAGGCGGCCCTCGGACAGCACGATGAGGACCTTGCCGTCGGGGAAGGTCCAGGTGTGGACCTGCGGCTTGACCTCGTCCTTGACGATGCCGGGGATCTTGGCGAGGCCGGCCATGTCGATCTCGTTGTCGAAGTGGCCGATGTTGCCGACGATCGCCTGGTGCTTCATCTTCGCCATGTCCGACGCCAGGATGATGTCCTTGTTGCCGGTGGTGGTGACGAAGATGTCGGCCTTGTCGATGACCTCGTCGAGGGTGGTGACCTGGTAGCCGTCCATTGCCGCCTGGAGGGCGCAGATCGGGTCGATCTCGGTGACGATGACGCGGGCGCCCTGACCGCGCAGGGACTCCGCGCAGCCCTTGCCCACGTCGCCGTAGCCGCAGACGACCGCGGTCTTGCCGCCGATGAGGACGTCGGTGGCGCGGTTGATGCCGTCGATCAGGGAGTGGCGGCAGCCGTACTTGTTGTCGAACTTCGACTTGGTGACGGCGTCGTTCACGTTGATCGCCGGGAACAGGAGGACGCCGTCGCGCTGCATCTCGTACAGGCGGTGGACGCCGGTGGTGGTCTCCTCGGTCACGCCGCGGATCTCGGACGCCAGCTGGGTCCACTTCTGAGAGCCGTCCGTGATGGTGCGGTGCAGGAGTTCGAGGATGACGCGGTGCTCGTCGGACTCGGCGGTGTCGACGGAGGGGACCTTGCCGTCCTTCTCGTACTCGACGCCCTTGTGGACGAGGAGGGTGGCGTCACCACCGTCGTCGAGGATCATGTTCGGGCCGCCGGTGGGGGTGTTCGGCCAGGTCAGCGCCTGCTCCGTGCACCACCAGTACTCCTCCAGCGTCTCGCCCTTCCAGGCGAAGACGGGGACGCCCTGGGGGTTGTCCACGGTGCCGTTGGGGCCGACGGCGACGGCGGCGGCCGCGTGGTCCTGGGTGGAGAAGATGTTGCAGGACGCCCAGCGGACCTCGGCGCCCAGGGCGACCAGGGTCTCGATGAGGACCGCGGTCTGCACGGTCATGTGCAGGGAGCCGGTGACCCGGGCGCCGGCCAGCGGCTGGGTCTCGGCGTACTCCTTGCGGATCGCCATCAGACCGGGCATCTCGTGCTCGGCGAGGGTGATCTCCTTGCGGCCGAAGTCGGCCAGGGAGAGGTCGGCGACCTTGAAGTCCTGTCGGTTGTCGACAGTCGTCATTGCGAGCTGCTCCTCGGGATCGGTTCGAGGGTGGGTACGGCTGGTCTGCGCGGCGGCGGACACAGGGGTGCCCGAGAAGAGGACACAGGCATGCCCGCGTGCGCGCAGCGCAGTCCGTCGGAGGCCCTCTCTCCCTCGGTCGGTCCGCGATGGGACCGCCCGACCGCCATCAGCAGCGACGTCTGGCTCCACCCCAAGCTACACCGACCGGCCCGACCGCCCCAGTCCGCCTCCGGACAGATCGTGCCGATCGCGGCGTTCGGAGGGGTTCCGCGAGGGGTGGGAACAGCGACAACAGGACATGTGGTCGTCCGAGCGGGTCACCGTGGACGGGAAACCCGATCAGGCTGTCGTACCGGTCAGTGCTCTGCGGGGTGCGGGGCCGGGCCGCCCGGGGTCGCCTCGCGGTCCGGGCCCTTGGCGGCCTCGGCCTCGCTGTAGATGTCCGGTTCGAGGTAGATCACACGTGCGATGGGGACGGCGGCGCGGATGCGGGCCTCGGCGGCGTTGATGGCGGAGGCGACCTCGGCGGCCGTGTCGTCGTGCTGGACGGCGATCTTGGCGGCGATCAGCAGCTCCTCGGGGCCGAGGTGGAGCGTGCGCATGTGGATGATGCCGGTGACGGTGTCGCCGTCGACGACGGCGGCCTCGATCTTCTTGACCTCCTCGATGCCCGCGGCCTCGCCCAGGAGGAGCGACTTGGTCTCGGCGGCCAGGACGAGGGCGATGAGGACGAGCAGGATGCCGATGCAGACCGTGCCGATGCCGTCCCAGACGCCGTCGCCGGTGAGCAGCGCCAGGCCGACCCCGCCGAGGGCGAGGACCAGACCGATGAGTGCGCCGAAGTCCTCCAGGAGGACGACGGGCAGTTCGGGCGCCTTGGCCCGGCGGATGAACTGCGACCAGGAGAGCTTGCCGCGCAGTTGGTTGGACTCCTTGATGGCCGTCTTGAAGGAGTAGCCCTCGGCGATGATGGCGAAGGCGAGGACGCCCACCGGCCAGTACCAGTGCTCCACCTCGTGCGGGTGGCGGATCTTCTCGTAGCCCTCGTAGATCGCGAACATGCCGCCGACCGAGAACAGGACGATGGAGACCAGGAAGGCGTAGATGTAGCGCTCGCGGCCGTAGCCGAAGGGGTGTTGCGGGGTCGCCTCGCGCTGGGCCTTCTTGCCGCCGATCAGCAGCAGGAACTGGTTGCCGGAGTCGGCGAGCGAGTGGACGCCCTCGGCGAGCATCGACGACGAGCCGCTGAACGCGAACGCCACGAACTTCGATGCCGCGATGGCGAGGTTGGCGCCGAGTGCCGCCACGATCGCCCTGGTGCCGCCTGACGCGCTCATGTGTCCGCGTTGTCCCTTCGCCTTCGTACGTGTGCCGCCCGGGGACCCGCCTCGCCGCGGCTTTGCCCGCCCTTTGCCGGTGGGCCATTCTTGCAGCCCTGTCCGGCGACGGCGTGTCAGGTATCCACAACCCCGGTCATACGATCACAGTGGCCCGGAAGACCGTACCCGCTCCGGACACTTCGGCCTTCTCGCCCGCCGGGACGAACACCGACCGGCCGGGGCTCAGTTCGTGGTCGCCCGCCCGCACGGACCCGGCCGTGCAGAGCAGGATCTGCGGGGTCGGCAGGGTGAGGTCGTGGGCCCGCGTGCCCTCCGGGAGGACGTACCGGGACAGCCGGAACTCGTCGATCGGGGTGTCGTAGACCTCCTCGCCGTCCGGCGAGGCCTCGGGGCGCAGGACTCCCGGGTCGCTCGCCTCGAAGCGGACGACGCGCAGGAGTTCGGGGACGTCGACGTGCTTGGGGGTCAGACCGCAGCGCAGGACGTTGTCGGAGTTGGCCATGATCTCGACGCCTAGGCCGTTCAGATACGCGTGCGGGATGCCCGCGCCCAGGAACAGGGCCTCGCCGGGCTGCAGACGGACGTGGTTGAGCAACATGGCGGCGATGACGCCCGGGTCGCCCGGGTAGTGGTGGGCGATGTCCGCGTAGGGCGCGTACGCGCCGCCCAGGCGCGCGCAGGCGGACGCGGCCTCGGTGACCGTGTGGCGCATCTCCTCGGGGTCGGCGCTGAGGATCGCCGTGAGGACCTCGCGCAGGGCGGCTTCCTCGGGGTGGGCGTGCAGGAGGTCGACGTACGGCTTGAGGGAGTCGACGCCCAGGCCGTCGAGGAGGCCAGCCGCGTGGAGCGGGTCGCGGAAGCCGCACAGGCCGTCGAACTCGGTGAGCGCGCAGATCAGTTCGGGCTTGTGGTTGGCGTCCTTGTAGTTGCGGTGCGGGGCGTCGACCGGGATGCCGCGGCGCTCCTCGTCGTCGTAACCCTCCTTCGCCTGGGCGAGGTCGGGGTGCACCTGGAGGGAGAGCGGGGCGCCGGCGGCGAGGATCTTCAGGAGGAAGGGCAGGCGGGGGCCGAACTTCGCCACGGCGGCCGGGCCGAGTTCGCGCTCCGGGTCGGCGTCGATGACCTCGACGAGCGTGCCGCGTCCGGTGCGTGACGGGGCGCCCGGGTGAGCGCCCATCCACATCTCCGCCTGCGGTTCGCCGTTCGGCGCCACACCCAGGAGGCCGGGGATGGCGGTGGTGGATCCCCAGGCGTAGGGGCGGATGGTGTTGTCGAGGCGGTCCATGCGGTTCTCTCTGCCGGTTCTCGGTACGTGCGTGTGCGCTCTCGGCGCTCGGGTACGGCGCCCTGAGGCGGTCAGGGCGCCGGCGTCAAGATCAGGCCCCCGAGGCGAGCGCCAGGTAAACGGCGGCGAAATCCGTGATGGCGATCAGTTCGGCGAGGGTCTCCAGTTCGCCGCCCTCCTCCGGCTCCAGCTCGCTGATCGGCGTGTCGTGGCTGAGGGCCAGGTCACGGGCGGTGGGCGCGGCGGTGAGGCCGCCGATCGGGCGGTCGCGCAGCAGCACCACGCGCGCGTGCAGCGCGGGCGCCTCCTCGACGCGGTCACGGAAGAAGTCGTCCGGGTCGGCGCTGGCGGCGAGCGGGCCCGCGAGCAGGGCGCTGTGCGCGGCGAGCGCCTCGGGGAGCTCGGAGACGACGGCGGGACGGCCGGCGAGTTCGGCGAGGGCCGCGGCGAAACGCCGGCCGGCGGGGCCGGCCGAGGTGCCCTCGGTCCATACGACGGGCAGCGCGTCGGCGAGTTCGGCGGCGAGCGTCTTGGCCGGGTTGCTGTAGGTCGCGATGGCGGGGCCGCAGCGCTCGGCGATGTGGTCGAGGCGGTCGGCGACCTTCTCGATGGCGTCCGGCGGGGCGGAGAGCAGGCCGGTGCGGTCCAGGAGCGCGAGGAGGGGGGTGAGCAGCGCCCACAGGACCCCGGGGGCGGACGCGGCGAGCTCTTCCTCCTCCTGCTCGTAGGGGGCCGTCGCCATCGGTACGAACAGGCCGTGCGCGCCTTCGACGGCCTCCGTGAGGGGCGTGCGGGCGGGGGCGACCGCGACGACCGTGCAGCCTCGGCGGTAGGCGGCCTCGGCGAGCAGGGACAGGCCCGGTTCTGTGCCGTCCGGGGTGGTGATCAGGAGCAGGTCGACCGATCCGGCCCAGCCAGGGAGTTCCCAGCGCAGGGCGCCCGCGGCGGGGGCGACCCCGGTGGGGGCGAGGCGGATGACGGGGCTGCCGGGGCCGGCCAGGGTGCCGAGGAGATCGGCGGCGCAGATGGCGGCCGCGCCGGGGCCCGCGATGAGGACGGCGCGGGGGCGGCCGTCGGGCTTGAGGTCGTTGACACCGGCCTCGGCGGCGTGCCGGGCGGCGGTGCGGACGCGGGCGCCCGCCTCGGCGGCGCCGCGCAGCAGGCCTCGTCGGTCGGCCTCCGAGAGCGCCTCGGGGGTGTCGAGCAGCGATTCGTCGAGCATGGGGCGGCAGCCTCCGATCGCCGGTCCTCGGGGGGCGGCGGGCTTGGGGGTGCGTGCGGCGGGTGGGGCGGGGCGGGGCCGGTGGGGCGGCGCGTTCGCGACGGCGGGTGGGGCGGGTCTCGTCAGAAGAGCCCCGTGCCCTTCGCCACGAGGAGCTGTGCGGACTTCGCTACGAGGAGGTGCGTGGCCTCCTCCACGAGGAGCAGCGCGGCCCGCGTCACGAGGGGCTGTGCCTTCTCGTCACGCGGGGCGGCGGGCCTCGTCGACGAGAAGGACGGGGATGCCGTCGCGGACCGGGTACGCCAGGCCGCAGTCCTGGCCGGTGCAGATCAGCTCGGTGTCCTGCTCCTTGAGGGGAGCGTGGCAGGCCGGGCAGGCGAGGATCTCCAGGAGGCCGGCTTCGAGCGGCATGGGGTGTCCCTTCGGGTGTGCGGATGTGCCTGGTCAGAGTACCGCCGTAGGGGGTGGGGTGCGGGGGCTGTCGCCCACGGACCCCCGCTTCGGTCTGAAGGGCCTCGTCCTCGAACGCCGGACGGGCCGGGAGACGACACCGGCCCCGGAAGAGACGTGCCCCTCAGCCCCGGATGATCGCCAGGACCTCCTCCCGCACCTTCGTCATCGTCGCCTCGTCTCTGGCCTCAGCGTTCAGGCGGAGCAAGGGCTCCGTGTTGGACGGGCGGACATTGAACCACCAGTCGGCGGAGGTGACGGTGAGGCCGTCGAGTTCGTCGAGGGTGGTGTCCTCGCGGGGGCCGTAGGCCGCCTTGATGGCGGCGACGCGGTCCGCCTGGTCGGCGACCGTGGAGTTGATCTCGCCGGAGCCCACGTAGCGGTCGTATTCGGCGGTGAGGGCGGAGAGCGGGTCCTCCTGGCCGCCGAGGGCCGCGAGGACGTGCAGAGCCGCCAGCATGCCCGTGTCGGCGTTCCAGAAGTCCTTGAAGTAGTAGTGGGCCGAGTGCTCGCCGCCGAAGATCGCTCCCGAGGCCGCCATTTCGGCCTTGATGAAGGAGTGGCCGACGCGGGTGCGGACCGGGGTGCCGCCGTTCTCCTTCACGACCTCCGGGACCGACCAGGAGGTGATCAGGTTGTGGATGATCACGCCCTTGCCGCCGTTGCGGGCGAGTTCGCGGCGCGCGACCAGCGCCGTGATCGCGGACGGGGACACGGGGTCGCCGTGCTCGTCGACCACGAAGCAACGGTCCGCGTCGCCGTCGAAGGCGATGCCCAGGTCGGCGGACTCCTCGCGGACGCGCTGCTGGAGGTCCACGAGGTTCGCCGGGTCCAGCGGGTTGGCCTCGTGGTTCGGGAAGGTGCCGTCGAGTTCGAAGTACATCGGGACGAGGGTCAGCGGCAGGCCGGCGAAGACCGTGGGGACCGTATGACCGCCCATGCCGTTGCCCGCGTCGACCACGACCTTCAGGGGGCGGATGGAGGTCAGGTCCACGAGGGAGCGGAGGTGGGCCGCGTAGTCCGACAACGTGTCGCGCCGCGTGACGGTTCCCGGTTCGGTGACCGGTTCCGGAGCGCCCGACTCCAGCCATTCCTCCGCCAGTTCGCGGATCGTGGACAGGCCCGTGTCCTGGCCCACCGGCGCCGCGCCCGCGCGGCACATCTTGATGCCGTTGTACTGGGCGGGGTTGTGGGAGGCCGTGAACATCGCGCCCGGGAGGCCGAGGGCGCCGGACGCGTAGTACAGCTGGTCCGTCGAACACAGGCCGATCTCCGTCACGTCGGCCCCCTGAGCCATCGCCCCGCGCGCGAAGGCACGTGACAGGCCGGGGGACGACGGCCGCATGTCGTGGCCCACGACGATCGCGTCCGCGTCGGTCACCCGGACGAAGGCCGCGCCGAAGAGCTCGGCCAGGGGCTCGTCCCACTGGTCCGGGACCACTCCGCGTACGTCGTACGCCTTCACGATCTGCGACAGATCAGCAGCCACGGCCAACCCTCCTGAAGTCCTATCGGTCGCCCCAAACTACCCGTACCGGATGACCGGGCGTCGCACGGATGCCGAGCGGGGCCACCGCCGTAACCTCAGGTCAAAGGCGGGTGAGAAGGCGGTGAGGGGGCGGGGCTCCGGGGAGGGGGAGCATCCGGATGATGGGAACGAGGTCCACGACTGCGCCCCGGGAGGCTCTGGAGACGGCTGGGCCGAGCGGTACGCGGTTGGGCGAGCCGAGGGACCTGAACGGCCGCCAGAAGGCCCGTCAGGGCCCGTCAAACCCGTGAGATCCCATCAGGTGAGCGGAGCGGGAAGTGAACTCCCCGCGCTCGGCCTGGTTCGCGGGTCAGTTGTCCGGGGACCGCAGCACCCGGAGATGGCCGCGCCTCGCGACCTCCATCGGGTCCGCCGTGCGCGCACCGCCGCCCGCGCCGGCCGCGCGCTCCTGCGGACGGGCCGCCTCGCGCACCGCGTTGGCAAGCGCTTCCAGATCGTCGCCGCTGGGGCGGGCCGGTGCGTTGCCGTCGAGGAGCCGGACGACCTCCCAGCCGCGCGGGGCGGTGAGGCGCTCGGAGTGCTCGGCGCACAGGTCGTAGCAGTGGGGTTCGGCGTAGGTGGCGAGCGGGCCGAGGACCGCGGTCGAGTCGGCGTAGACGTACGTCAGCGTCGCTACGGCGGGACGGCCGCAAGCGGTGCGCGAACAGCGACGTACAGGGCTCACGACGTTGGACGGTACCGCACTCTTGAGCGGGCCGCGACGACTCCCCACCAGGTCACTCCACCGTGTCGTGGTGTGAATCGCCCCACACACCCCTCCAGACACACCCTTTTGACCTGCGCGGACGGGCGTTCACAGGGCCACGCGGGGCTCCGCGTCCGGTCAACTCTCCGTACAAACACCGTCATTTGCCTCGACATCGACGGTCTCGTAGAGATACGGAAACGAGCCCAATCTTGGCTGGAATGGTCATCCTGCGACATGCCGTGGCGGGTGGCCGGACGGTGTCCGGGATGCCGCGTGGAGCCGGGCGTCGGGTCTCGGCGGGGACTACGCTTCACCAGTGATGGACAACCCCGTACCGCCCCGTGCAGCCGGCCGCCCCGGGCCCCGCCGTCGTGACCGCCACGGCAGGGGCATGCGCGGCCCCATCGCGCCTCCCCAGGTGCCGCTCGCGGCGAGCCGTGCCGATGTGTTCGCGGACCTGGTGCAGGACTCCGTGGAGCGGCTGGAGCGGCGCTGGCCGCAGCTCGCCGACATCGATTTCCTGGTCCTCGAGGTGCCTCGGCTGGACGGGCCCGGGCAGGTCTGGAACGACGAGGCGGTGCCGCTGGGCGGCACGATTCCCGCGCGCGAGGGACGTCCCGCGCGCGTGGTCGTCTACCGGCGGCCGGTGGAGATCCGCACGAAGGGGCGCGACGAGCGGGCCGCCCTGGTGCACGAGGTCGTCGTGGAGCAGGTGGCCGAGCTGCTGGGGCTGACCCCGGAGACCGTCGATCCGCGCTACGGCGAGGACTGAGCCCCACCGACAGCGCTCACCCCTGCCTCACTTCCGCCTCACTTCCGCCCCATCCCTGCCTTACTTCTGCAGCACCGACAGGTCCTCGTCCGCCTGTGGCACCGACACCAGCCCCCGGTCGTCCGGCAGGGTCTGGATCGTGAAGCCGGGGACGCCCTCCTCCGTGGCCGCCAGGGTGCGGGAGGCGTAGACCGGGCCGCCGGATACGGGTTCGACCGTCAGCGCGTACGTGCCCTTCAGACCCGTCGGGACCGGGGCGTCGACGTCCTGGGTGGTGCCGGCCTTGATCGTGTACGTCTTGGAGACCGTCGTGCCGTTGCCGCTGCCCGCCGACGCGGTGACCTTCACCGTGGCCGTGCGGGTCGCCGCGGTGATCGACAGGGTGGAGCCCTTGCCACTGTTGTCGGCCGACGTCGCGCGCGTGCCGACCGGGGCGCTCGCCGGGATGAACGCCGTCTCCTGCTTGCCGCTCTTGCCGCGGACGATCTTCAGCGCGGCCACGACCGGTACCGACTGGTCCGTGGGGGTCAGGATCAGGGAGCCCGCCTCGCCGCGGGTGACGGCACCGAGGTCGACGGCTGTCGTCATGCCGGCCTTGACGTGGAGCGTCTCGTTGCCCGCGGGCGTGATCGGACCGGACGGGGTGGCCAGGCGCACCTTCAGGTCGGCGTCCGAGTCGCCCGGGGTGAAGGCGATCAGCCGGACCGAGGAGGCGTCCTTGGGGATGCCGGGCAGGACGAGGCTGCCCGCCGGGTCCGTGGAGGCCTGCAGCCAGTCGCCGCCCGACTTGTCGTCCAGGGCCTGCACGGCGGCCCCCACCCGCCCGCTGCGCACGTTGACATGCACCGTGAGGTCGGTCTGCTTCTCGTCGGTGAGGGTGGACAGCAGGACCGGGTCGCTGGAGTGCGGCGGGACGGTGATGCCCTCCCCCACCGCGGACTTGAGGGCGCCGTCCTTGCCGTAGAGCTCGATGTCGACGACGGCGGCGGAGTCGTCGGGGTTGGTCAGATGGACGTAGTCGGTGCGGTCGGCGCTGGTGCTGGCGCCCGGGAACCAGAACTCCGTGTCCGGCGCGGTGCAGTTGACGCCCTGCAGACCGCGGCCCGACCCCGCGGCGACCTCGGTGGTCTCCTGCACCGACCAGCCCGGCGCGAACTTGCCCTCCGCGGTGCCGATCAGCGCGGGCGCGTCGGAGCCCGACGTGTCCCCGGTGACGGGCGTGCCGGGCTCCTTGGGCGTGAGGACCGGCTTGTCGGCCGTCTTCTTGCCCTTGCCCTTCTTGTTCTTCGCGGTGTCCTTCGTGCTCTTGCCGTCGCCCGTGCCGTCGTCCGACTGCACGGTGGCGGCCTGGAGTTCGGCCTGGCCGTCGCTTCCGGTGCCCTTGGTGACGGGTGTGAAGGACGTGTACGACGTCTCGGCGATGTCGGAGGTGCTCGGGGCCGGGCAGAGCAGTGTCGTGCGCTCCACGGGCAGTTCGGCGGCCGCCTTGGCGGTGGCCGCGCCGGAGGCGCCCGGCGCGGTGAGCGAGGCGAACCCGGTGATGGCGGCGAGCGCGGCCGCACCGGCGATCAGGGAGATGAGGGTGCGCTTCACTGCTGACTCCCGTCGGGGCGCTCAGGGTTGTGCGGATGCTGCTGCGCCGGGTCGTACGCGGGGTCGTAGCCCTGGGGTGTCTGCTGGTACGTCGGGTCGTACGCGGTGGGGTCGTAGGCCGTGGGGTCGTACCCGCCCTGGGCCGTACCGCCGTAGGCGTACGGGTCGTACTGGCCGCTCTGGTACGGGTCCGCCTGGTACGACTGGTCGTACGCGCCCCCCGGGTACTGCTGGGCGTTCTGGTACCGCTCGTCGGCGTAGGGGTCGTAGCCGGCGGTCTGGTAGCTCGCCGGATCCCCCTCCCAGGCCTGGACGTCCTCGCCCGGGGAGACCCCCATGTCGTAGGCCTGCTGCTGCGGGACCGGGACCGGTGTCTCCTCCGGAGCCGGCTGGGGCACCGGGAACTCGCCGGTCTGGTCCGCCTCCTCCGCCTCGCTCTGGGCGCGCAGACGGCGGGCGCGACGGCCCTCGCCGGCGACGGCCTGGGCGGGGATCGAGGGCTCCTCGGGGAGGTCGTCGTCGACGTCGCGGCGGCGGCCGGGCAGGGCCATGACGATGAGGACGACGGCGAGGGAGCCCTGGGCCCACAGCCAGGCGGTGTGGGTGATCGGGTCGTCGTAGGTGACGGCCAGCCGGCCGCCGGAGGCGGGGAGTTCGAAGCCCTGGGCCCAGCCGTCGACCGTGGTGCGGGTGAGCGGTCTGCCGTCCAGGGTGGCCGTCCAGCCCTCGGCGGCGGTGTCGGCGAGGCGCAGGACGCGGCCGGCGGCCCCGGCGGGGATGGTCGTGCGGATGTCGACCGGGCCGGCCGCCACGGGCTGCGGTGTGCCGGTTTTGGAGGCGGTGACGATCGTCGCACGGGCCACCTCCTGGTCGACCCGCCACAGGGCGCTGCCGTCCTGCTGGCTGAGGCGGGAGAGGCCGGGCGTGGCGTCCAGGACCCGGGTGACCTCGCGGGGTGCGCCCTTGTGGACGAGGACGTAGCGCACCGCGAACTCGCCCAGTTCGTCGGCCTGGTCGGCGCCGGAGCCGGCGACGAGGTTGGCGACGACCTTGTCGAGCTTGGCGTTCTCCCCGTCGGCCGCGGCGGTCTCGGCGTCGCCGAGGCGGGCGCCGGAGCCGCGCACCAGCGTGTAGCCGACGTGGGCGGCGGAGTCGCTGTCGAGGACGAGGGTGCGGGCCTGGTCGCTGGTGCCGCTCTCCTCGGCGACGAACGCGGGCACCTGGGTGGGGTCGCGGCGCTCCAGCGGTCCGTCGGCGCCGCGGATCATCCAGCCGGCGGCGACCAGCAGCGGGCCCGCGAGGGAGGCGAAGGCGATCAGCGCGGCGACCGGCTGGCGCCAGCCGAAGCTCTGCTCGGCGACCCGCGCGCGTGCGCCGTCGGCGCCCAGGGCGGCGGCGGCCAGCAGGGCGATGCCGTAGACGAGGGTGGCGGGGCCCGCCCAGGTCGAGCCGTTGGACAGGACGGCGAAGACGAGGCCCACCAGGGCGACCGCCCAGGCCGTCCAGATGCCGAACTGGCGCTCCGAGCGCAGCAGGGCGGCCAGCGCGGCCAGGACGACGCCGATCAGCATCAGCCCGTCGACCGTGCCCGGGCCGCCGGGGCTGATGCCGAGCAGGTCGAGGGCGGAGGCGGCCGAGGGGCCGTAGTCCAGGCCGGCCTGCTTGAAGAAGCCGAACGGGAGCAGCGTCAGCGACCAGGGCGCGAGGACCAGCAGGGGCGAACCGAGCTGGGCCAGGAAGCGCGGACCGTAGGCGGTGATGTCGGCGCGGCGGAGCACGAGCACCGCGATCCCGAGGATCAGCGCGATCGGCCACACGATCGGTGTGAACGCCGTGGTGATCGTCAGGAGCAGGGCGTACGCCCAGGTGGCGCGCCAACTGCCGCGCGTGCCCGAGGCGTTCGTGAAGCCGCCGGCGGCGATGCCCGCACGCGCGACGAGCGGCAGCAGCACGGCCAGCACGGCGGTGCCGATGCGGCCGCCGGCGAGCGCGCCGGTGGCGGCGGGCAGGAAGGCGTAGACGACGGCCGCCCACGCGCGCAGCAGGCGTGACTCGACGAGCGGGCGGGAGGCGAAGTAGGCGGTGAAGCCGGCGAGCGGGACCGAGCAGACCAGCAGGACGGTGACCGCGAGGCCGGTGGAGCCGAGGAAGACGGAGGCCAGCGCGGCCACGATCGCCAGGTAGGGGGGCGCGGACGGGGTGCCGCCGGCGCCGACCGCGTGCCAGGAGTCGAGATAGCGCGACCACAGCTCGCTCGCGTCGCCCGGGGCGGGCAGCAGGGCGCCGCCCGCGAGCGCGCCGCCGCCGAGCAGTTCACGGCAGGCGACCAGGGAGACGAACAGCAGGACCAGGAAGAGCATCGGGCCCGGTTTGCGGGCGATGCGCTTGAGGCGGGCGAACTGCTCGATCTCCAGGAAGTCGGCGTCGTCGCCGCCCGGCCCGGACTCGACGGCGCCGCCGTGCCGTCCGGCGCCGGCGGCGGCCTCGGCCTCGGAGTCGCTGAAGAGGTTGCCGGCGACCTGTTCGACGGTGGCCCGCACGGTCGCGCCGGGCGGCGGGAACAGCGCCCGCAGCTCGCCCTTGTCGATCTGCGGGGTCCCGCGCCTGCGCCGGCCCGCGATGATCCGCTCGGGCCGCAGCAGTGTGCCCAGGAGGCCGCGGATCTCGTCGACGGCCTGTCCGGGGACCTTGCCGACGAGGTAGGCGACGGTACGCAGGAGCGTGCCGACCACGAGCCGCACCAGCACCCAGGGCAGCGCGGCGGTACGGCTGTTGACGAGCAGGGTGTAGACGGCGCCGGCCTTGTCGACCATGTGCGGTGAGGCGGCGCCGCGGCCCGCGCAGTCGACGGTGCGGCGCTCGCGCGAGGCCGCCTCGGCGTGTCGTACGACCGCCTCGGGGGCGATCAGGACGCGGTGGCCCGCGGCGGTGGCGCGCCAGCACAGGTCGACGTCGTCACGCATCAGCGGCAGCCGCTTGTCGAAGCCGCCGAGCTGCTCGAAGACATCGCGCCGGATCAGCATGCCGGCGGTGGACACCGACAGCACGGGGCGGACGTGGTCGTGCTGGCCCTGGTCCTGCTCGCGGCGGTCCAGGCCGGTCCAGCGGCGGCCGGAGTGGGCGATGGAGACGCCGACCTCCAGGAGCTGGCGCCTGTCGTACCAGCCGCGCAGCTTGGGGCCGACGACGGCGACGTCGTCGCGGCCGAGCTCCAGCTCGTTCTCCACCACGCGCAGCAGCTGGGCCAGCGCGTCGGGGTCCGGGGCGCAGTCGTCGTGCAGCAGCCACAGCCACTGGACGGGCTCGCCGTACGGGAGCTCCGGCATGTCGTAGGCGTCGTCGCGCCACGAGCGGGTGACGGGGTCCCAGCCGCTGGGCCGCTTCAGGTACGGCAGCTCGTCCGGGGTCAGCACGGGAGCGGTCCGGGCCGCCTCCTCGACGGCCTGGCCGAAGCCGGTACGGCGGGCCAGGTGCAGCACGCGGTCGGCGCCGAGGGCGTCGGTGACCAGCCGGGCGGAGTCGTCGCCGCTGCCGGTGTCGGCCGCCATGACGTACTGGACGGGGCGCTCCTGGCCGAGCAGCCCGGCGAGCGCGTCGGGCAGCCAGCGGGCGCCGTCGTGGGAGACGACGACCGCGGTCACCACGTGACGCGGGAACTCGGGCGGGCGGGTCGGGTCAAACACTGCGGTGGCAGCGTCGTGTTGGGCTGCCGTGTGGCTGTGCACGGACATCGAGGTACGGGCCCCGGTTCGATGGACTGCGGTGGACGTCTGCGCCCTGTGGGGGCGGCGAGGCGTCTCGGACGAGCGACCACACTATCGGCTGGGCACAACAGCGGCCCGCCGCCTGTGGATAACCACCTGCGACGGGCCGTTCCCGCGCTGTCGTGTGTAGGTGTCCGTAGGTGTCCTCAGACGGCGGCCTTCTTCAGGCGGCGGCGTTCTCTCTCGGACAGACCGCCCCAGATACCGAAGCGTTCGTCGTTGGCGAGGGCGTACTCGAGGCACTCGGAGCGGACCTCACAGGCGAGGCAGACCTTCTTGGCCTCGCGGGTGGAACCGCCCTTCTCGGGGAAGAAGGACTCGGGGTCGGTCTGGGCGCACAGCGCGCGCTCCTGCCAGCCGAGTTCCTCGTCCGCGTCGTCGACCAGCAGTTGCTGCACCAGCTCGGTCATGTGCGCCCCTCGTCAGTCTTTCGCGTCCCCGTGATGTAGCCGTTACCGATTCCGGCTGAACGACACGAGTGAAATTACAAGTGTGCTGCTCCGGGCGAGTCAAGCCGAGATCTGCTATTGGGCCCCTTATTCACTCTGCGGAACCAAGGCCATGCGGAAAGTGTTCAAATCGGCATAAACCTTGACACGCAGACGAGACCCAGGGGGCCTCCGACCCCGCGCACGAGCCTGTACGGGGAAGGACGCCCGGACGTTCGATCCCGTTCCACAGGAGGCCTGTGCGCCCGGTTGTGCGCCATGTGTCCCGGTCGGGCGGTGAACAAACCTTTCACCTCGCAGATGGACCGGATGAGGTGAAACGCGTCCCACATACCGGGTGTCGAGTTGACAGTCGAGGTGTGAACCGATTGCCTTGTGGGCATGCTCGCGAACTTGGCGCCCACCTCGACCCGCACCGCCGGGTCCCACGGTGCAGCCCGCGCTCGCTGTAGCTGTCGCTGTTCCAGCTGTTGAGCCGTACCCGCTCCAGCTGACGACCGAGTCGCCCACGCGGCTCGGTCTCGGTATTTCCCCGCACTTCGTTCCCCTCTGACCTCCCTTCACTGAGGAACCACCGCACTTCATGAACAGCGACAACGACCTCCAGATCGCCGGCGACCTCCTCGAGGTCCAGCACCTGCTGCAGCCGCCGCGCGAGCACCCGGTGACCGTGGCCGAGTTCGTGGGCCTGGCCCGCTCCATCGCCGCGGACCGCTCACAGTGGGAGCACCTCGTCGAGTACGACACCACGACACGCTGGTACCACCGGCTGCGCACCGGTCCCGGCTACGAGGTGTGGCTGCTGTCCTGGGTGCCCGGGCAGGGCAGCGGGCCGCACGACCACGGGCGGTCGTCGGGTGTGCTGACCGTGCTGGAGGGGACGCTGACCGAGCGGACCGAGCGGGGCACGCGCGCGCTGGGCGAGGGGGCACAGCGGGTGTTCGCGCCGGGGTACGTCCACGAGGTCGTCAACGACGCGCTGGAGCCGGCGGTCAGCCTGCACGTCTACTACCCGGGCCTGACCGAGATGCCCATGCACACCTCGCCGCACTGCGAGGCGCGGACCGAGCCGCGTCCGGTGTCCGCCTGACGCGTTGTCGTACCCGCCTGCGAGACTTGGCGCATGCGAATCGTGGTTCTGGCAGGCGGCATCGGTGGTGCCCGGTTCCTGCGCGGTCTGAAGCGGGCCGCGCCGGACGCGGACGTCACCGTCATCGGCAACACCGGGGACGACATCCACCTCTTCGGCCTGAAGGTCTGCCCGGACCTCGACACGGTGATGTACACGCTCGGCGGCGGCATCAACGAGGAGCAGGGCTGGGGCCGGGCCGACGAGACCTTCCATCTCAAGGAGGAGCTCGCGGCCTACGGCGTGGGCCCGGAGTGGTTCGGGCTCGGCGACCGGGACTTCGCCACCCATATCGTGCGGACGCAGATGATCGGCGCCGGCTATCCGCTGAGCGCGGTGACCGAGGCGCTGTGCGACCGGTGGAAGCCGGGGGTGCGGCTGCTGCCGATGACCGACGACCGCGTCGAGACGCATGTGGCCGTCACGCTGCCCGACACCGGCTCCGGGGCGGGCGAGCGCAAGGTGGTGCACTTCCAGGAGTACTGGGTGCGGCTGCGGGCCTCGGTGCCGGCCGAGGCGGTCGTCCCGGTCGGCGCGGAGCAGGCGAAGCCGGCGCCGGGGGTGCTGGAGGCGATCGCCGAGGCGGATGTCGTGCTGTTCCCGCCGTCCAATCCGGTGGTGTCGGTCGGCACGATTCTCGCCGTGCCGGGGATTCGTGAGGCGATCGCGGAGGCCGGGGTGCCGGTCGTGGGCCTCTCCCCCATCGTCGGGGACGCGCCCGTGCGCGGGATGGCCGACAAGGTGCTCGCCGCGGTGGGCGTGGAGTCCACGGCCGCGGCGGTCGCCGAGCACTACGGCTCGGGGCTGCTGGACGGCTGGCTCGTCGACACCGTGGACGCGGGCGTCGTGGAGCGCGTCGAGGCGGCCGGGATCCGGTGCCGGGCGGTGCCGCTGATGATGACCGACCTGGAGACGACCGCGCAGATGGCGCGGGAGGCCCTGGCGCTGGCGGAGGAGGTGCGGACGTCATGAGCGAGGAGACTGCCGACCTGGGCGTCGCGGCCGACGGCGGTTACCGGGTCTGGGCCGTGCCCGGGCTGCCCGAGGTGCAGCGGGGCGACGATCTCGCCAAGCTGATCGCCGCCGCGGAGCCGGGGCTGGTCGACGGGGACGTGGTGATCGTCACTTCGAAGATCGTGTCCAAGGCCGAGGGGCGGATCGTCGCGGCGGACGACCGGGAGGCCGCGATCGACGCCGAGACGGTGCGGGTCGTGGCCCGGCGAGGGGCTCTGCGGATCGTCGAGAACCGGCAGGGCCTGGTGATGGCCGCCGCGGGTGTCGACGCCTCCAACACCCCTGCGGGGACCGTGCTGCTCCTTCCCGAGGACCCGGACGGCTCCGCGCGCGCGATCCGCGACGGTCTGCGGGACGCGCTCGGTGTCGACGTCGGCGTCCTGGTGACCGACACGTTCGGGCGGCCCTGGCGCTCGGGGCTCACGGATGTCGCGATCGGCGCCGCCGGTGTGCGGGTGCTGGACGATCTGCGCGGGGGCACGGACGCGTACGGCAATCCGCTGAGCGCGACCGTCGTCGCCACGGCGGACGAACTCGCGGCGGCCGGTGATCTCGTCAAGGGCAAGGCCGCCGGGCTGCCCGTCGCCGTGGTGCGGGGGCTGGCGCATGTGGTGGCCGACGACCACGAGGAGGGCGCGCGGGCCATGGTGCGCGGTGCGCGCGACGACATGTTCCGGCTGGGGACGTCCGAGGCGGTACGGGAGGCGGTGGCCCAGCGTCGTACCGTACGGGCGTTCACGGACGAGCCCGTCGACCCCGGGGCCGTGCGGCGGGCGGTGGCCTTGGCTGTGACCGCGCCGGCGCCGCATCACACGACTCCGTGGCGGTTCGTGCTGCTGGAGTCGGAGGCGGCACGGGGTCGGCTGCTGGACGCCATGCGGGACGCGTGGATCGCGGATCTGCGGCGGGACGGCAAGTCGGAGGAGTCGGTCGCGAAGCGGGTGCGGCGCGGGGACGTGCTGCGCAACGCGCCGTATCTGGTGGTGCCCTGTCTGGTGATGGACGGGTCGCACACCTATGGGGACACTCGGCGGGACGGCGCCGAGCGGGAGATGTTCGTGGTGGCCGCGGGGGCCGGGGTGCAGAACTTCCTGGTGGCGTTGGCCGGAGAGCGGCTCGGCTCGGCGTGGGTCTCCTCGACGATGTTCTGCCGTGATGTCGTACGGGAGGTGCTCGGGCTGCCGCAGGAGTGGGATCCGATGGGGGCGGTGGCCGTGGGGCATCCGGCGGAGGAGCCGAGGCCGCGGGCGGCGCGGGACGCGGCGGGCTTCATCGAGGTGCGGTGAGGGGCGGGCGCCCGGGGTCCGGGTTCAGGGCGTCGCAGGCATGCCGGCCGTCATGCATCGCCTAGTCTCTTAGGACATCCCCGACCCCCAGGAACTCAGCCGTGGCAGGACGTTTCGCTCCTCGGTCCACTCGTACGACCGTGCGTGGTGGAGAAGTCGTTCTGCCCTCGGGGATACCCCGGCAGGCCCAGGCCCAGGCCCCGGCCCCGGGACGGGCGCGGACCGTCGTGCCCGAGGGGCCGTTGGATCTCGGGCTGGTGCTGGGGCCGCTCAGGCGGGGGCCCGCGGATCCCACCTTCCGGGCGATGCCCGACGGGTCGGTGTGGCGGGCGTGTCTGACGCCTGCGGGACCGGGGACGCTGAGGGTGTCCGTGCAGGGAGGCGCGGTACGGGGTGAGGCCTGGGGAGCGGGGGCCGAGTGGCTGCTGGAGCAGTTGCCGCAGTTGCTCGGGGGGATGGACGAGCCGGAGGCCTTCGTGCCCCGGCATCGGGTGGTGGCCAGTGCCTGGCATCGACGGCCGGGGCTTCGGCTGACGCGGACCGGGCTGGTGCTGGAGTCGCTCATTCCGTCCGTGTTGGAGCAGAAGGTCACGACCGACGAGGCGTATCGGGCCTGGCGGATCCTGGTGCGGAAGTTCGGGGAGCCGGCGCCCGGACCCGCCGCCGGCGGACGGCTGTGGGTGATGCCGGGACCTCGGACGTGGGCGCTGATTCCGTCGTGGGAGTGGCATCGGGCCGGCGTCGACAACAAGCGGGCGTCGACGATTCTGCGGGCGGTGCGGGTGGCGGGGCGGCTGGAGGAGGCCGTGGGCATGGAACCCGCCGCCGCTCAGGCCCGGTTGGAGGTCGTCCCGGGGATCGGGCCCTGGACGTCCGCGGAGGTGGTGCAGCGGAGTCATGGCGCGGCCGACGCGGTGACCGTGGGGGATCTGCATCTGCCGGGGATCGTGGGGTGGGCGCTCGCCGGGGACCGGGACGCGGACGACGCCGTGATGCTGGAGCTGCTGGAGCCCTATGCGGGGCAGCGGCATCGGGCGGCGCGGCTGATTCTGCTGAGCGGGCGGACGCCGGGGCGGCGGGCGCCGAAGATGCCTCGCGTCGACATCGGCCGCTTGTAAAGGGACCGCCGCGGGGGTTGCGGTACCAGGGGGCACCGTCCCCCGCCGTCGGTCGCGGTGCCTGGGGGCTCCGCCCCCAGACCCCCGATCGGCCCTTGAGGGGCCTCGTCCTCAAACGCCGGACGGGCTGAACAGC
>NZ_JBEXCS010000128.1:0-22061 GCF_040605395.1 Streptomyces sp. NPDC005648
GCGATGAACAGGAACGCGATGCCGAGTTCCTGCTGGACCTTCTGGAGGAGGTTGACCACCTGGGCCTGGATGGAGACGTCCAGGGCGGAGACCGGTTCGTCGGCGACGATCAGTTTCGGTTCCAGGGCCAAGGCACGTGCTACGCCGATGCGTTGGCGCTGGCCGCCCGAGAACTCGTGCGGGAAGCGGTTGAAGTGCTCGGGGTTGAGGCCCACGATCTCCAGGAGTTCGCGGACCCTCTTCTCACGTCCGCCCTCCGGCTCGATGCCGTTGATCTCCATCGGGCCGGCGATGATCTTGCCGACGGTCTGGCGGGGGTTCAGGGAGGCGTACGGGTCCTGGAAGATCATCTGGATCTCAGAGCGGACCGGCGCCAGTTCCTTGCGCGTGGCGTGCGTGATGTCCTGGCCGCGGTAGGCGATCGTGCCGGCCGTCGGCTCCATGAGCCGGGTGATCAGCCGGCCCGTCGTCGACTTGCCGCAGCCCGACTCGCCGACCAGACCCAGGCTCTCGCCCTCGGCGACCTGGAAGTCGAGGCCGTCCACGGCCTGGACGGCGCCGACCGTACGGCGGACGGGGAAGCCGCCCTTGACCGGGAAGTGCTTGGTCAGGCCGCTGACGTCCAGGAGGGGGGTGGTGCTGCTCATGGTGGTGAAGTCCCGTCTCGTGTACGTCAGTTGATCCGCGCCGTGGCGTGGTCGGCGAAGAGCTCGCGCTTCTGCCCGGGCGTGAGGTGACACGCCGAGCCCCGGCCGTCCGTGATCTCCAGCGTGGGCCGCTCGCTGGAGCAGAGTCCGCCGGAGACCTTCTCGGCGAAGGGGCACCGCGGGTGGAAGCGGCAACCCGAGGGCGGGTTGAGCAGCGAGGGCGGCGAGCCCGGGATCGGGGACAGCGGCACGTCCACCGGCCCGTCCAGACTCGGCATCGAACCGAGCAGCCCCAGCGTGTAGGGATGCTCCGGCGTGCTGAGCACCTCCTTCTTGCTGCCCTTCTCCACACACCGGCCGCCGTACATCACCAGCACGTCGTCCGCGATGTCGGCGATGACCCCGAGGTCGTGCGTGATGAAGATGATCGCGGTGCCGAACTCCTGCTGCAGATCCTTGAGCAGGTCCATGATCTGGGCCTGCACGGTGACGTCCAGCGCGGTCGTCGGCTCGTCGGCGATCAGCAGCTCCGGGTCGCAGACCAGGGCCATCGCGATCATCGCGCGCTGGCGCATACCGCCGGAGAACTGGTGCGGATAGTCGTCCACCCGGATGTCCGGCTGGGGGATCCCGACGCGCCTCAGCATCTCCACCGCCCGCGCCCGGGCCTCCTTCTTGGAGGCGCCGGTGTGCTTGCGGTACGTCTCGGCGATCTGCGCGCCGATGGTGTGGTACGGCGACAGGGAGGCCAGCGCGTCCTGGAAGATCATGGACATCTTGTTGCCGCGCAGCTCTTCCAGCTCACGCTCGCCGGCGGTGATGAGCTCCTTGCCGTCGAGCAGGATCTCACCGTCCATCGTGGTGTTGCGCGGGTCGTGCAGACCCAGGATCGCCATGTTGGTCACGGACTTGCCGGAACCGGACTCGCCGACGATGCCGAGGGTCCGGCCCTTCTCCACGTCGAAGGAGAGTCCGTCGACGGCCTTGACGACACCGTCATGGGTGGAGAAGTGGACGCGCAGGTCGCGTACGGAGAGGAAGGGGGTGCTCATGGTTCGCTCTCCTTACGCGAGGCGCACGCGCGGGTCGATGAGGGCGTACACGGCGTCGACGACGATGTTGAAGACGACGATCGCGGCCGCGGCGACCAGGACGACGCCGAGCAGCATCGGCAGGTCGTTGGTGGAGACCGCCTTCACCGACAGGCGCCCGAGCCCCTGGATGCTGAAGGTCTGCTCGGTGATGATGGCGCCGCCCAGCAGGGTGCCGAGGTCGAGGCCGAAGATGGTGACGATCGGGCCCATGGCGCCGCGCCAGGCGAAGCGGAAGAACACCGTCCGGCGGGACAGGCCCTTGGCGCGGGCGGTGCGGACGTAGTCCTCGCTCAGCGACTCCACCATCTGGGAGCGCGTCATACGCGTGTAGTTGGCGGTGAAGATCAGCGAGAGCACCAGCCACGGCACCAGCAGGCCCTTCGCCCATCCTGCCGGGTCGGACGTGAACGGCGTGTAGTTGGCGCGGTCCAGCCAGTGCAGCTGGTCGACGAAGAGATAGGTGGCGAAGACGCCCACGACGTAGATCTGCATCGAGGACGCGATCAGCGAGGCGGAGCTCGCGACCTTGTCGAGGGTCTTGCCCTGCTTGACGGCCGCCAGCATGCCGGTGCCGATGCCGAACACCAGGAAGACCGCGGAGCTGCCCAGGGCCAGCGAGATCGTGGCCGGGAAACGGTCCAGGATGGTGTTGAGGACCGGCTCGCGGTTCTGGAAGGAGTAGCCGAGACACGGCGCGTCGCAGTGCCCGAAGGAGGTGTAGTCACGCCCCACGAACAGGCCCTTGAGCCAGTCCCAGTACTGCACGGGCAGCGGATGGTCGATCCCCAGGTTCTTCTTCACCAGTGCCAGGGTCTCGGGAGTGCAGACCTTGCCGCAGGCGATACGGGCGGGGTCGCGCGGGGCGGCGTAGAACAGGACGAACACCAGGGCGCTGATGATCAGCAGGATCACAGCGGCGCCGAGAGTCCGGCGGATGAGGAAGCGGAGCATGGCAGTTGGGGTTTCCTGACGGATGCCGTAGGGGGTGAGAAGGCGGGGCGGCACCGGCCGCCCCGCCAGGGGTCGTACGTCAGGCCTTCACGAAGGTCTTGTACAGCAGGGTCGCGGAGAAGTTCGGGTCGAACTGGGCGCCGCCGACCTTGGAGCCGTAGACGTAGTAACGGCGGGAGAAGGTCTCCGGGATGATCGGCGCGACCTCCTTCATGATCCGCTCGTCCAGCGCCTGCCAGGCCTCGCCCGCCTTCGCCTGGTCGGCGATGACGGCGTTCTTCTTGATGCCGTCGTTGATCCAGGGGATGTTCGTCTGCGAGATGTTGTTCATGCCGTTGCCGATCGCCCCGCCGTCGAACAGCGGCTGGACCACGGTGTAGGCGGTCGGCCAGTCCGGGGACCAGCCGAACCACATCACGTCGTAGCTGTTGTCGATCTGCTGGATCTGGTCGTAGTACGAGGTGGAGTCGACCGGCTTGATGACCGGGGTGAAGCCGGCCGCCTTCAGCGCGTTCTCGATGACGACCTTGGTCTTGTCGTAGGTCGGGTCCTGGGGGTACGCGTAGACGATCTTCATACCCTCCTTGCCGGCCTCCTTCAGCAGCTTCTTCGCGGCGGCCGGGTCGCCCTGCGGCGTCTTGAGCTTGCCGTAGACGTCGTACTTCTTGTAGCCGATGACGTCGGGGCTGAGGATCGAGGTCGCGAAGTCGCCGGCGGACGGGCCGCCGTAGATCTGCCGGATCTGCTGCAGCGGCCAGGCGTGGTTGAGGGCCTGGCGGACCTTCAGGTCGGTGACGCGCTTGGTGTTGATCGCGTAGTAGTAGACGCCGGTCAGCAGGCCGTTGAAGCTGCGCTTCTTCAGCTCGGGGTCGGTGAGCACCTTCTGGATGCGCTCGGCCGGGACGCCCTTGTAGATCGAGACGGCGTACTGGTCCTTGCCCTGGTCCGCGATGAGGCGGTCGGTGGAGTCCAGGGTCTCGATGCCGAAGTCGAACTCGAAGCCGTCCGGGTAGGCGTTGCGGATCGAGTCCGTCGCCGGGTCCCAGTACTTGTTGCGGGTCAGGACCATCGACTTGTCGGTCGTGTGGGCCTTGATCTTGTACGGACCGCAGGCGGCCGGCTTCTTGTCGTACTTCTCCTTGGTGTCCAGCTTCGGGGACACCGCGGCGTAGGAGTGCATCGCCAGCGTGAAGTTGAAGTCCGGCTTGGCCTCGGCCAGCTTGAAGGTGATGGTGCGCTTGGCCTTGTCGGTGACGATCGAGTCCAGGTGCTTGCCCTTGTACGGACCCTCGTACGCGTCACGCCACTTGCCGCCCTTGCCCGTCAGCGCGGACTGGACGTAGTTGGCGCCCTCGGTGACGAACGAGGCCCAGGAGCGCTCGATGCCGTGGCGCACGTCCTCGACGGTCAGCTCGGTGCCGTCCTCCCACTTCAGACCCTCCTTCAGCGTGAAGGTCCAGGTCTTGTTGTCGGCGGAGGGGGTGCCGGCGTCGGTGGCCAGGTCGCCGACCAGCTTCTGGTGGCCGCTGGAGTCGATCTTGTAGCCGGTCAGGCAGCGGTGCAGCAGCAGCGCGACGGTCGAGTTGTACGCGTAGTAGATGCGCTGCGGGTCCAGGTGGGAGAAGTCGTCCGGGGCGAGGCCGTAGATCGTGCCGCCCTTCTTCGCACCCGCGATCTCCGGGGCCGGACCGGTGGAGTCCTCCTTGGTGCCCACGGTGACCTTGGCGCCGGTGTACGAGGTGGCGCCGTCGCTCGGAGTGCTGCCGCTGCCCCCGCCCGCGTTGCCGCTGCTGCACGCGGACAGCAGCGTCGAGCCCGCGGCCGCGACAGAGGTGGCTATGACGAAGTTTCTGCGGGAGAGAGACATGGCTGACCCGTTCTGGTGGAGGAGGGTGGTGCGGGAACCGGCCAGGCCCCGTCGCCCGGGCCGGTGGGAAGACTCAGTGCTTGGTCTTCGGGTCCAGTGCGTCGCGGACCGAGTCACCGAGGAGGTTGAAGGCCACGACGAAGATCACCATCGACAGGCCCGGGAAGAGCATGAAGGTGATGTCGTCCTGGTAGTAGTTGGCGCCGTTCTGGATCATCACGCCCCAGTCGGGGGTGGGGTTCGTCAGACCGACGCCGAGGAAGGCGAGACCCGCTTCCGCGGTCACGTAGGCAGGGAGCAGGAGGGTCGCCTGGATGAGGATCGGCGTCCACAGGTTGGGCAGCAGTTCCTTGAATATGATCCGGGCCGGCGAGGCGCCGGTCACCTTGGCCGCCTCGACGAACTCGCGCTCGCGCAGGGCGAGCACCTCGCCGCGCAGCAGACGTGCGATGGAGGCCCAGCCGAAGACCGTCATCACGATGATGAGGCTGACGACGGTCAGCCAGACCGGGGTGTTCTCGTCCGCGGCGACGAAGATCGCCAGCACCACGGGCCAGAACGCGATGAAGAACAGGGTCTGCGGGAAGGCCAGCAGGATGTCGATCACCCGGCCGACGAGGTAGTCGGTCCGGCCGCCGAGGTAGCCGGCCGTGATGCCGATGACCACACCGAACAGGGTGGTGAGCAGGGTCGCGGCGGTGGCGATCAGCAGCGAGTTGCGCATGCCGTAGAGCAGGAAGGTGAAGACGTCCCGGCCGAGCTGCGGCTCGATGCCGAACCAGAAGTCGGAGCTGATGCCGCCGTTGGGCCTGATCGGGAAGTTGAACTCGTTCAGCAGGCCGGGGGTGTTCATGCCGTACGTGGTGTACGGGTTCTTGCCGTACAGCTTGGCGATGAGCGGCGCGGCGATGCCGACGACGAAGAAGAAGATCACCACATAGGCGGATATGAGGCCCGTCCGGTCGCGCTTGAAGCGGATCCAGGCCAGCCGTCCCGGTGACAGGCTCTCGGAGCCTTGGGGGACGGAGGGCTTCGCCGCTGCCGCGTTGTCTTCGTCGGTCACCTCGAGCGGGGCGGCCGGGGAAGGGGTTGGGGGGGTCATGATGCTCCGTGCCCTGTGGTCAAGGACTCCGCAGGGCGGTCCCTACGGGCTACGCCGGGACTTTTTCAACGCAATTCGCTCAAGGTCAATAAATTCTTGCTTGACTTGGGTTTCTCTTTACTTTCTTTACCTTTTCTTGGTCATTCTGTAGCTACGCGTGTAGCGTGCTGTGATCGATCTGTGTCCGGATTCGGGCCAACTTCGCGAAACGGGCAACGAGTTCGATATGCGGACGCCTGTGTATCGGAATCCGTACATCCCGCCGTCACCATCCAACGTTTCGGCATCGGATGGCGAAGATCCATTGCGCCCCGGACGGAAGATCCCCGAATGGCCTCGGCTCGTGTGCGGCCCGTCCCCTTTGAGTTGATATTGACCGGTAACGGTTGGCATTCCTGAGGAGGCACTCCATGCGTGGAGCCACGCACGCCAGATGGGCCGCATGCGCGGTGGCGGTCGCGCTCGCCGCGACGGCCTGCGGGGGCGGGGGGAGCAGCAGCGGCAGTGGTGGCAGCGGCGGGGTGCTGAGCTCCTCCTGGGGTGACCCGCAGAACCCGCTGGAGCCGGCCAACACCAACGAGGTGCAGGGCGGCAAGGTCCTCGACATGATCTTCCGCGGGCTCAAGCGGTACGACCCGAAGACCGGCGCGGCCCAGGACATGCTCGCCGAGAAGATCGACAGCACGGACTCGCAGAACTTCACGGTCACCGTCAAGAGCGGCTGGAAGTTCAGCAACGGCGAGGCCGTCACCGCCAAGTCCTTCGTCGACGCCTGGAACTACGGGGCGAGCCTGAAGAACAACCAGAAGAACGCGTACTTCTTCGGGTACATCGAGGGCTACGACAAGACCCACCCGGACACCGGCACGCAGACCGCCGACACGCTGTCCGGGCTGAAGGTCACCGGCCCGCAGACCTTCACCGTCAAGCTCAGCCAGAAGTTCTCGACCTTCCCCGACACCCTCGGCTACGCGGCCTACGACCCGCTGCCCCAGGCGTTCTTCACCGACCACGCGGGCTGGATCAAGAAGCCGGTCGGCAACGGCCCGTACACCATCGAGTCGTACACCAAGGGCTCGAAGATGTCCCTCAGGAAGTGGGACGCCTACCCCGGCGACGACAAGGCGCAGAACGGCGGAGTGGACCTCAAGGTCTACACCGACAACAACACCGCCTACACCGACCTGATGGCCGGCAACCTCGACCTGGTCGACGACGTCCCGGCGGCCCAGCTGAAGAACGTCAAGAGCGACCTCCAGGGCCGGTATCTGAACACCCCCGCCGGCATCATCCAGACGCTCGCCTTCCCGTTCTACGACCCCGCCTGGAACAAGAGCGGCTCGGAGAAGGTCCGCAAGGGCCTGTCCATGGCGATCAACCGCAAGCAGATCACCGAGACGATCTTCCAGAAGACCCGCACCCCGGCCACCGACTGGACCTCACCGGTCCTCGGTACCAAGGGCGGCTTCCAGGACGGGCTGTGCGGCGACGGCTGCGACTACAACCCGACCGAGGCGAAGAAGCTGGTCCAGGAGGGCGGCGGACTGCCCGGCGGCCAGGTCAAGATCACGTACAACGCCGACACGGGCTCGCACAAGGAGTGGGTGGACGCCGTGTGCAACTCCATCAACAACGCGCTCGGCAACGACAAGGCCTGCGTCGGCAACCCGGTCGGCACCTTCGCCGACTTCCGCAACCAGATCGGGCAGCACAAGATGACGGGCCCGTTCCGGGCCGGCTGGCAGATGGACTACCCGCTCATCCAGAACTTCCTGCAGCCGCTCTACTACACCAACGCCTCCTCCAACGACGGCAAGTGGTCCAACAAGGACTTCGACAACCTCGTCAACCAGGCCAACTCGGAGACCGACACCGCCAAGGCGATCTCGCTCTTCCAGGACGCCGAGAAGGTCGTACGCGACAACATGGCCGCCATCCCGCTCTGGTACCAGAACGGCAGCGCGGGCTGGTCCGACCGGCTCTCCAACGTCGCCCTCAACCCGTTCAGCGTGCCGGTCTACAACGAGATCAAGGTCGGCTGAGCTCCCATGGGCAGGTACGTGGTCCGGCGTCTGCTCCAGATGATCCCGGTGTTCATCGGGGCCACGCTGCTGATCTTCCTGATGGTGAACGTGATGGGCGACCCCATCGCGGGCCTGTGCGGCGAGCGGCAGTGCGACCCGGCCACGGCCGCCCAGCTGAAGAAGGAGTTCGGGCTCGACAAGTCCGTGTGGCAGCAATACCTGACCTACATGGGGAACGTCTTCACCGGTGACTTCGGCACCGCGTTCAACGGCCAGAAGGTCACCGACCTGATGGCCACGGCGTTCCCCGTCACCATCCGGCTGACGATCGTCGCGATCTTCTTCGAGATCGTCATCGGCATCCCGCTGGGGGTCGTCACGGGGCTGCGCCGGGGCCACCCCGTCGACACCTCGGTCCTCCTCCTCACCCTCGTCGTCATCTCCGTCCCCATCTTCGTCACCGGCCTCCTGCTCCAACTGCTCCTCGGCGTCGAGTGGGGCTGGATCAAACCGTCGGTGTCCTCGGACGCCACCTTCGGCGAGCTGATCGTGCCGGGCCTGGTCCTGGCCTCCGTCTCCCTCGCCTACGTCACCCGGCTGACCCGCACCTCCATCGCGGAGAACCGCCGCTCCGACTACGTCCGCACGGCCGTCGCCAAGGGCCTGCCCCGGCGGCGGGTGACCATCCGCCACCTGCTGCGCAACTCCCTGATCCCGGTGGTCACCTTCATCGGGACCGACATCGGCGCCCTGATGGGCGGCGCGATCGTCACCGAGCGGATCTTCAACATCCACGGCGTCGGCTACCAGCTCTACCAGGGCATCCTGCGCCAGAACACCCAGACGGTCGTCGGCTTCGTGACCGTCCTCGTCCTCGTCTTCCTGGTGGCCAACCTGCTCGTCGACCTCCTGTACGCCGTACTCGACCCGAGGATCCGCTATGCCTGAGCAGTACGAGTCCGAGGGCGCCATCTCCTCCACGGGCATGGGCGGCGCGATGGACCTCGCCGTGAACGAGGCGGAGACCCTGGAGCGGGCACCCGGGGGACCGGACGCCGGCGGCACCGCCGAAAAGCCCCGCTCCCTGTGGTCCGACGCCTGGCGCGACCTGCGCCGCAACCCCGTCTTCCTCATCTCCGGGGTCATCATCCTCTTCCTGGTCTTCATCTCACTGTGGCCCTCGGCGATCACCTGGATGAGCCCCCTCAAGTGCGACCTCGCCAAGGCCCAGGAGGGCTCCCAGCCCGGCCATCCCTTCGGCTACGACGGCCAGGGCTGCGATGTCTACACGCGCACGGTCTACGGCACCCGTACGTCCGTCACGGTCGGCGTCTGCGCCACGCTCGGGGTCGCGATCCTCGGCTCGGTCCTCGGCGGGCTCGCGGGGTTCTTCGGCGGCTTCTGGGACTCGATCCTGTCCCGCATCGCCGACATCTTCTTCGCGATCCCGGTCGTCCTCGGCGGCCTGGTCCTGCTCTCGGTCGTCACCAGCAACACGGTCTGGCCGGTCGTCGGCTTCATCGTGCTGCTGGGCTGGCCGCAGATCGCCCGCATCGGCCGCGGCGCCGTCATCACCGCCAAGCAGAACGACTACGTCCAGGCCGCCCGCTCCCTCGGCGCCTCCAACTCCCGCGTCCTGCTCCGCCACATCGCGCCCAACGCGGTCGCCCCGGTGATCGTCGTGGCGACCATCGCACTGGGCACGTACATCGCCCTGGAGGCGACCCTGTCCTTCCTGGGCGTGGGCCTCAAACCCCCCAACGTCAGCTGGGGCATCGACATCTCCGCCGCGTCCCCCTACATCCGCAACGCCCCCCACATGCTCCTGTGGCCGGCCGGCGCCCTCGCCATCACCGTCCTCGCCTTCATCATGCTCGGCGACGCGGTCCGCGACGCCCTCGACCCGAAGCTGAGGTGAGGCCACCATGGCGCTGGACCTGTGCGGCCGGCGGGTGGCCCCAAACCGTGGCCGAGCGGCCTCGCCGTCCGGCGCGGACCGAGGCGGTCCGGATCCCTTCATCACCCGGCGGGGCGTCCTCGTACGCGACGCCCTCGACCCGAAGCTGAGGTGAATCGTCGTCATGTTGCTCGAAGTGCGTGATCTGCATGTGGAGTTCCGGACCCGGGACGGGGTGGCCAGGGCGGTCAACGGGGTCGACTACGGCGTGGACGCGGGGGAGACGCTCGCCGTGCTGGGGGAGTCGGGGTCGGGGAAGTCGGTGACCGCGCAGGCGGTGATGGGGATCCTCGACATTCCGCCGGGGAGGATCACGGGCGGCGAGATCCTCTTCCAGGGCAGGGACCTGCTGAAGCTCAAGGAGGAGGAGCGGAGGAAGGTCAGGGGCGCCGAGATGGCGATGATCTTCCAGGACGCGCTGTCGTCGTTGAACCCCGTGCTCTCCGTGGGCGACCAGCTCGGCGAGATGTTCGTCGTGCACCGGGGCATGTCCAGGAAGGACGCGCGGGCCAAGGCCGTCGAGCTGATGGACCGGGTGCGCATCCCGGCCGCCGCGGCCCGGGTCAGGGACTATCCGCACCAGTTCTCCGGCGGTATGCGCCAGCGCATCATGATCGCGATGGCGCTCGCCCTGGAGCCCGCGCTGATCATCGCCGACGAGCCGACCACCGCCCTCGACGTCACCGTCCAGGCCCAGGTCATGGACCTGCTCGCGGATCTGCAGCGCGAGTACAACATGGGGCTCATCCTCATCACCCACGACCTCGGCGTGGTCGCCGACGTCGCCGACCGGATCGCCGTGATGTACGCCGGCCGGATCGTCGAGACGGCCCCGGTGCACGACATCTACAAGGCGCCGGTCCATCCGTACACACGCGGGCTCCTCGACTCCATCCCCCGTCTCGACCAGAAGGGGCAGGAGCTGTACGCGATCAAGGGATTGCCGCCCAACTTGATGAACATCCCTCCGGGTTGCGCGTTCAACCCCCGCTGCCCCATGGCTCAAGACGTGTGCCGCACCGACGTGCCACCTCTGTACGAGGTTGACGAGGACCGGGGCAGCGCCTGTCACTTCTGGAGGGAGTGCCTCAATGGTTGAGCCGATCCTGGAAGTGAGTGGACTGGTCAAGCACTATCCCCTGACCCAGGGCATCCTGTTCAAGAAACAGGTCGGAGCCGTCAAGGCCGTCGACGGTGTCGACTTCACCCTCGACAAGGGTGAGACCCTCGGCATCGTCGGGGAGTCCGGTTGCGGAAAGTCGACCGTCGCCAAGATGCTCGTCAATCTCGAGCGGCCCACCGAAGGGTTGATCAAGTACAAGGGCGAGGACATCGGCAGGCTCTCCGCCAAGGCGCTCAAGTCGGTCCGCCGCAACATCCAGATGGTCTTCCAGGACCCGTACACCTCCCTCAACCCCCGGATGACGGTCGGCGACATCATCGGGGAACCGTACGAGATCCACCCCGAGGTGGCCCCCAAGGGCGACCGGCGCAAGAAGGTGCAGGAACTGCTGGACGTGGTCGGGCTCAACCCCGAGTACATCAACCGCTATCCGCACCAGTTCTCCGGCGGCCAGCGCCAGCGCATCGGCATCGCCCGGGGGCTGGCGCTGCGCCCCGAGATCATCGTCGCCGACGAGCCGGTCTCCGCGCTCGACGTCTCCGTGCAGGCCCAGGTGATCAACCTGCTGGCGAGCCTGCAGAGCGAGTTCGAGCTGAGTTACGTCTTCATCGCGCACGACCTGTCGATCGTCCGGCACATCTCGGACCGGGTCGGGGTGATGTACCTGGGCCGGATCGTGGAGATCGGCAGGGACGAGGAGATCTACGACCATCCGACGCACCCCTACACCCAGGCGCTGCTCTCCGCGGTCCCCGTGCCCGACCCGGAGGCCCGGGAGCACCGGGAGCGGATCATCCTCGCCGGTGACGTGCCCTCGCCGGCGAACATCCCCTCCGGCTGCCGTTTCCGCACCCGCTGCTGGAAGGCGCGGGAGCGGTGCGCGCTGGAGGTGCCGCTGCTCGCGGTGCCGGCGGAGTTCCGGCTCGCGAGCGGTCCGGCCGCCCATGACTCCGCTTGCCACTTCGCGGAAGAGAAGCAGGTCGTGCCGCCGGAGGAACCCCCGTGGGACGGCAACGGACCGGGGTGACATGGCGCACCCCGGTCCGTTTACGGCACCCGCACGGCCGTACGCTCATTAGACTGACGCGTCCGTATATCGGGATCGGGTCGGCCAAGTTGCCTGCGTGTTAACGCGGTTGATGGGTGTTTGTGCGCTTATGCCGGCCCGAGCGAGCGCTTCAGGAAGTCCAGCTGGAGCAGCAGCAGGTTCTCCGCGACCGCTTCCTGCGGGGTCATATGGGTCACCCCGGACAGCGGCAGGACCTCGTGCGGGCGGCCCGCGGCCAGCAGGGCCGAGGACAGCCGCAGGGAGTGGGCGACCACCACGTTGTCGTCGGCGAAGCCGTGAATGATCATCATCGGGCGGTGCGGCTCGGCCGCGTCCACCAGGCCGTCGTCGTCGATCAGCGAGTTGCGGCGGTAGACGTCCGGCTGCTCGTCCGGGTGGCCGAGGTAGCGCTCCTGGTAGTGGGTGTCGTAGAGGCGCAGATCGGTGACCGGGGCGCCCACCACCGCCGCGTGGAAGACGTCGGGGCGGCGCAGGGCCGCGAGGGCCGCCAGATAGCCGCCGAAGGACCAGCCGCGGATGGCGACCCGGCCGAGGTCCAGCGGGAAGTCGGCGGCGAGCGCCTGGAGGGCGTCCACCTGGTCCTGGAGCACCACCTCGGCCAGATCGTCGCGGACCGCCTTCTCCCAGGCGGGGGAGCGGCCCGGGGTGCCCCGTCCGTCGGCGACGACCACCGCGAACCCCTGGTCGGCGAACCACTGCGAGGTCAGATGCGGGTTGTGTGCGGCGACCACCCGCTGGCCGTGCGGGCCGCCGTACGGGTCCAGCAGAACCGGGAGGGAGGTGTCACCGGCGTAGTCACGCGGCAAGAGCACGGCGCACGGGATTCGCCGTGCGCCCCCCTCGATGAGCGTCACGCGCGGGGACATACCGGGATCTTCGGCATACGAGGGGATGGTCGCCGCCGGCTTGCCGTCCCGCAGCACCCGCACCTGGGCGCCCGCGTGATCGGGCGTCGCCGACACCAGCACGGTCACGCCCCCGGCGCGCACCGCCGAGTGCACGCCGGGCTCCTGCGAGACGCGCTCCAGGCCGAGCTCGCTGACCCGGTAGACGTGTACCTCGCCGGTCTCCGGGGACTCGGCCGCCGCCCCGGCGGACGCCGCGACCAGCACGTCCTCGGCGGTCACGTCCAGCACGGCGCGCGCATGCAACTGCGGTCCGGTCAGGGGGCGTTCGCCCACCGCGAGGACGCGCGCGCCCCCCTCGTCGGCGATCCGCACGAGCTGCCCGGAGGGGCTCCAGCAGGGCACTCCGGGGAAAAGATCCAGCCAAACTGGATCTTCGTCGGCGTGCACCAGCCGGGTCGCGCCCGTGTCCGGGTCCACCGCCAGGAAGAGCTGGCCGCGCTGGTCCCGGGCCTGGACGAGGAGCAGCGGGGCACCCGCCGCTGACCAGTGCACATGCGCCAGGTACGGGTAGCGCGCCCAGTCCCAGACGACCTCCGTGCGCGACCCGTCCAGGCCGACCACGAACAGCCGTACGTCCGCGTTGTCCGTCCCCGCCGCCGGATAGGGCACGTGCTGTGGGTCACGTTCCGGATGGGCGGGGTCGGAGATCCACCAGCGCCGTACCGGCATGTCGTCCACGCGCGCCACCAGCAGCCGGTCCGACTCGGGCGACCACCAGAAGCCCCGCGAGCGCCCCATCTCCTCGGCCGCGACGAACTCGGCCAGACCGTAGGTGACACCCGCCGACTCCGGCTCCGCGAGGGCCCGTTCCCCCTCGCCCTCGGCGCCGACCACACGCAGGGCGCCCTGGGCGACGTACGCGACGAAGCGGCCGTCGGGGGAGGGGCGCGGGTCGATCACCGGGCCGGGGACCGGGAGTTCACGTGCTGTGCCGGCCCGTAGCTCGGCCGTGAAAAGCCGTCCTGACAAGGCGAAAGACGCCAACTCCACGTCCACGTCGGTGGCGTAGCCGACGATGCCGGCACCGCCCTCACGGCTGCGTTCGCGGCGCGCCCGCTCCTCGGGCGGGAGCTCTTCGTCGGTGCCGTCCAGCAGGGCGCGCGGGTCGGCCGCCACGCGCTCCCCGCCGTCCGTCAGATCGAGGACCCGCAGTGAATTCGCCCTGTCCGTGCCGGAGGTGGAGCGCAGGAACACGACACGGGCGCCGTCGGGCGCCACCGTGAAAGCGCGGGGCGCGCCGAGCGTGAAGCGCTGGGTGCGGGCGTACCGGCGGGGGAAGGAGTCGGACGTCGTCGTCATGCCCCGACCATATTGGCCATGCGCCCCCTTGTGCGGCCGTGCGCCGACCGATGCGCAGGTCCGGATAGTTATGATCACTAGCGCATAGTGGGTATGAACCTGCTGGTCCTTGTGGGTTTGTCCGCAAGGATTTTGTTGCCCCTTGGTCCGACTCCCCGCGCTCTTGGGATCTTTGGAGGTGATCCGCCGTGGCACTCTCGATTTCGGCGGTGGTGCTGCTGGCGATCGTCGTCTTCCTGCTGGTCAAGAAGTCAGGGCTGAAGGGTGGGCATGCCGTCGTCTGCATCCTCCTGGGGTTCTATCTCGCCTCCTCGACGGTCGCGCCCACGATCAACGATCTGACGACGAACATCGCGAGCATGATCGGCAGCATCAAGTTCTGACGTGCGTAGGGTGGGGGCCATGACGGAATCCCCCGCCCGTCGTCTGCTGCTCGTGCACGCGCATCCGGACGACGAGTCGATCAACAACGGCGCGACCATGGCCAGGTACGCGGCCGAGGGTGCCCACGTGACCCTGGTCACCTGCACCCTCGGTGAACTCGGCGAGGTCATCCCGCCGGGGCTCCGGCACCTGACCGGAACCGCCCTCGGGGAGTACCGCCTGGGCGAGCTCACCGCCGCCATGGCCGCACTCGGCGTCACCGACTTCCGTCAGCTCGGCGGCCCGGGTCGCTACCGGGACTCCGGGATGATGGGCCTGCCCGACAACGAGGACCCGGCCTGCTTCTGGCAGGCCGACGTCGACGACGCCGCCCGCCGACTGGTCGAGGTGATCCTGGAGGTGCGCCCCCAGGTCCTCGTCACCTACGACGACCACGGCGGCTACGGCCACCCCGACCACATCCAGGCCCACCGCGTCGCGATGCGCGCCGTGGAACTGGCCGCGGCGGACGGCTGGGAGATCCCCAAGGTGTACTGGAACCGGGTCTCCCGGCCGGTCGCCGAGGCCGCTTTCGCCCGGCTCGCGCAGGATCTGCCGGATTCGCCCTTCTCCAAGGCCGGTCGTATCGAGGACGTACCCGGAGTGGTCGACGGCGACCGCGTCACCGCCGAGATCGACGGCACCGCGCACGCCGCCGCCAAGGCCGCCGCGATGCGGGCGCACGCGACCCAGATCGAGGTCGCGGAGCCGTACTTCGCGCTCTCGAACGAACTCGCGCAACCCCTCTTCACCACCGAGTACTACGAGTTGGCGCGCGGCCGTGCGGGAGCCGGGCGCGAGACCGACCTGTTCGCCGGTGCCGGGGAGGCGTCATGAGCGACCGCGGTTCCGCGCTGGCCCAGCCGCTGCGGGCGCCCTCGCCGGGGCGGGTCGTGCTGTACATCGGACTGCTGGTGCTCGGCGCGGTGGTCGGGGCGGCCGGCGCGCTGGTGCAGGCCGCGTGGTTCCCCGGGGGACTGCTGCTGGCGCTCGCCGGTGAGGCGGGGCTCTGCCTCGGCGGGGGCTGGGCCGTGCGCAGCCGGGGCGGTGCCGTCGCGCCCGCGGCCGGCTGGATCATCGCCGTCATCCTGCTCACCGCCAGCCGCCCCGAGGGCGACTTCCTGTTCGGCGCGGGAGGCGGCTCGTATCTCTTCCTCCTCGGCGGTATGGCAGTTGCTGTGATCTGCGCCACCATCGGCCAGGGATGGCAACCTGACGACGGTGACGTCCGACTTGGCAAGTGACGTACCACTTCGCCATTAACCGCGCGTGGGAGTCCGGTGTGGGTTTCCCCGGCGGTCGTGGGATACGGGCCAGAAGTGGCCAGTATGGTGGTGCGCGCCGCCGAGCTGCCCGTGAGGTCATGTCGGGCGGCGGAGCCAACCGGGAGAACCTGCCTTGAGTCGTGAAACTGACACTCCGTCCTCCGGGCCCAACGGGCACAACGGAGCCGCCTATCCGTCGGGCACGCCGCCGTACGGCACCCCTGCGGTTTCCGACGGCGGTACGGACGCGGGCCGTTCGGCCGCGCAGCCGGAGGAACGCAAGACCGAGACCACGCTGACGACCCGGATCCGGATCAACATCCCCGGGTCCCGGCCCATTCCGCCGGTCGTCGTGCGGACGCCGGTGGCGGACGCCGGGAGCTCCGAGCGGACCGGTGAGACCGAGCTGCCGGCGCCGGGGGCGACCCAGGCCATGAGCACCGTCGAGCCTCCGGCCGAGCCCGGCCCGGCGGCCGGTGAGAAGGCCAGCGACTGGTTCGCGCCCCGCAAGTCCGGCCCGGCCAAGGGCGGTCAGGGCGGCGGCGCCACCAACGGGGCCGGTCTGCCCGGTGGTTCGGGTGCCCCGGCACCGGGTGCGCCCGGCGCGGGCGCCACGGCGGCCCCCGGCGCGGGCGGTGCGCGTCCCTCCGGGCCCGGCGCGGGTCTTCCCGGCGGTGCGCGGCCGGGTGCCGGACGCCCCGGTGGGGTGGTCGGCTCCATGAGCGTGCCCGGCGGCTCCCGGGCCGGCGGCGCCCGACCGGGCCAGACCAACGGCGCCGGGCTGCCCGGCGCGACCGGCGGTCCGGTGGCTCCCGGCCACGGCGGCGGCACCGGCTCCTTCGACGTCACCGAGGCGCTGGCCGCGGGCCCCCTGGGCGGCAACGGCCCCCGTCCCGGCAGCGGGGAGCCGCGCCGTGACGACCTGCCCTTCTTCTCGGAGGGCGACGGCGGCCCCCAGAACGGCTACGGCCCCCAGAACGGACAGAACCCGCAAAACGACCAAAGCCTCCAAGGCGGTTACGGCGGTCCGGGTGGCGCCAGCGGTTTCAACGGGCCGAACGGCCGTGGCGGCCCGGGCGGCCCCCAGGGCCCGGCAGGCCCGACCGGCGGCCCGGTCACCGGCGACGGCCCGAGGATCCCTCCGATCAGCGCCGGACCCGCCGGCCCGGGCGCGGACACGGCCCCCTTCGCCCCCGGCACCGACCCGTTCGCCGCCGGCCCGGGCGCCGACCCCTTCGCCGCCGGCCCGGGCGCCGACCCCTTCGCCCCCGGCCCGGGCAACGGCGCCGGTCCTCGGGGCCCCGGTGCGGGCGGCCCCCCCGGCCCCGGCTCCGGCATCCACGCGGGCCCCCAGAGCGCGGGTCTCGGCCCCGGTGGCGGTCTCAGCGACGACACCGCGATCCTGACCCCGCAGAAGCCGGCCCCCGGGCCCGGCTCCGGTGGGTACCCGGCCCCGGACAACATCTCCGGACAGACCGTCACCAGCGGTATGCCGGTCGCCTCGCCCGGCTCCGGCTCCCCGTTCGGGCCCGGCGCCTTCGGCCAGGACGAGCGCCCCGACGGGCCGGGTCCGCACACGCCCCCGAAGCTGCCCGAGCCGAAGGCGCAGAAGGCGTCAGCGACCCCCAAGAAAAAGAAGAAGGGGCGCAACAAGCTGGTCCTGCTCGGCGGGGTCGTGGTCGTCGCGGGCGTCGGTGCCTACGGCGCCGGCCTGCTGATGAACCACTCGGACGTGCCCAAGGGCACCACCGTGCTCGGTGTCGACATCGGCGGCGGTACCCGTGACGACGCCGTCAAGAAGCTGGACGCGGCCTTCGGCGACCGAGTGAACAAACCGCTGAAGCTGTCCGTCGGCGGCAGGACCGTCGAGCTCAAGCCGGACCAGGCAGGGCTCCAGTTCGACGAGCAGTCCACGGTCTCCGCCGCCGCGCAGGCCGACTACAACCCGATCTCCGTCATCGGCTCCCTCTTCGGCAACCACCGGGTCGTCGACCCGGTCATGCCGGTCGACGAGGAGAAGCTGACCGCGGCCCTGCAGTCCGCGGCCGGTGACTCCGGCACGCTGACCGACGGCACGATCAAGTTCACCTCCGGCAAGGCCGTCGCCGTCTACGGCAAGGCGGGCAAGGGCATCGACGCCGCCAAGTCGGTCCAGGCGGTCGAGGCGGCGTACCGCGACCAGGTGGAGACGGACTCCACCGCCCCGGTCGCGGTCGTCACCACCACCCAGCAGCCGACGATCACCAACGCCGAGGTCGACCGCGAGATGAAGGCCTTCGCGGAGCCGGCGATGTCGGGGCTCGTCACGGTCAAGGCGGACGCCGGGGGTTCCCCGGTCTCCTTCAGCCCGCAGAACTCCCTGTGGAAGTTCCTGAAGGTCAAGGCCGTGGACGGCAAGCTGGTCGACAGCCCCGACCTGACCGCGCTCAAGAACCTCTACGGCAACGCGTTCGACGGCGTCCTGATCACCCGAGGCACCGGCAAGAAGACCGCCGTCACCCCGCAGGACGTCTACGTCGCCCTGCGTCAGGCCCTGCTGAGCAAGACCGACCGGGTCGGGATCATCCAGACCAACCCGAGCTGACGTAGCGCACCAGAAGAGGGCACCCGGCACCGCGCCGGGTGCCCTCTTCGCGTATGACATCTGTCATCCGCCACCCAGGACCGCCGACACTGCCCCGACCTGGGTGTTCGAGGTCACCATGGATGACATGACGACGACAGCCACAGCGGCCACCGCCACCCCGGTGGTCGGCTTCGACCAGGTGAGCAAGACCTACGGGACCGTGCGGGCCGTCGACGGGCTGAGCCTCACGCTGCACCCGGGCGAGACCGTGGCCCTGCTGGGGCCCAACGGGGCCGGCAAGTCCACCACGCTCGATCTGCTGCTCGGCCTCAAGCACGCCGACAGCGGCACCGTCCGCGTCTTCGGCACCAGCCCCCGCGAGGCCATCGTCGCCGGGCGGGTGGGCGCCATGCTGCAGAGCGGCGGGCTGATGGACGAGGTCACGGTCGCGGAGCTGGTGAAGCTCGGCTGCGCGCTGCACCCGAAGCCGTACAAGGTGAACGACGTCCTCGCCCGTGCCGGCATCACCCAGATCGCCGACCGCAAGGTCAACAAGCTCTCCGGCGGACAGGCCCAGCGTGTCCGCTTCGCCCTGGCCACGGCCGGTGACAGCGATCTGATCGTGCTGGACGAGCCGACCACCGGCATGGACGTCTCGGCCCGCCAGGCCTTCTGGGCCACCATGCGCGAGCAGGCCGACCAGGGGCGGACCGTGCTGTTCGCGACCCACTACCTGGAGGAGGCCGACGCGATCGCCGACCGCGTGCTGGTCCTGCACCGGGGCCGGCTGCTGGCCGACGGCACCGCGGCCGAGATCAAGGCGAAGGCAGGGGCGCGCAGGGTGTCGTTCGACCTGGAGGGCGCCATCGACGAGGCACCGATCCGGGCGCTGCCCTTCCTCACCTCCATCGACATTTCCGGCCAGACCGTCCGCATCCAGTCCAGCGACGCCGACGCGACCGTCCACGCCCTCTACGGCCTCGGCGTCTACCCCCGCAACCTCGAAGTCGCCGGGCTCGGCCTGGAGCAGGCCTTCGTCGCCATCACCACCGCCGAGGAGGCCAAGCAGTAATGCGGAACACATTTGCTTCGCGGAGCCTGATCAAGCTGGAGCTCACCCGGGCCCTGCGCAACCGGAAGTTCCTGTTCTTCTCGGTGATCTACCCCTCGGTGATCTTCCTGCTGGTCTCCAACCAGACCGGCAATGTCGACGGCTCCGGCCTGAGCGTCGCCAAGTACGTCATGGTCTCCATGGCCTCCTTCGGCGCGCTGACCGCCGTCCTGATGGGCAACAGCGAGCGCATCGCCAAGGAGCGGGAGGGCGGCTGGGTACGGCAGCTCAGGCTGACCCCGCTGCCCGGGCGCGGATACGTCCTCGCCAAGACCGCCGGCGCGGCCGTGGTGAGCCTGCCGTCCATCGTGGTGGTCTTCCTGGTCGCCGCGGCCGTGAAGGACGTACGGCTCGACGCCTGGCAGTGGTTCGCGCTCACCGGTGCGATCTGGGCGGGCAGCTTCGTGTTCGCCGCGCTCGGCGTCGCCATCGGCTACCTCGCCTCCGGGGACGCGGTCCGCCCGATCACGATGATCGTCTACTTCGGTCTGTCGATCCTCGGCGGCCTGTGGATGCCGTCCTCGACCTTCCCCGCCTGGCTGCAGGACATCGCCAAGTGGCTGCCCACGCACGCGTACGCTGCCCTCGGACGGGCCATCGAGCAGAGCCAGGCCCCCCACACCCAGGACATCGCCATCCTCGTCGCCTTCTTCCTGCTCTTCGCGGGCGGCGCGGCCTGGCTGTACCGGAAGGACACGCTGAAGGCGTGAGCACGATGACGGACGACACGCTGCCGCCGGACGCCCGGCCGGAACAGCTGACGCGCATCGGTCAGCCGCCCCGCACCACGAGTGAGGCCCTGCGCAAGGCGCTGTGGATCGCCCCCTGGCTGATCTTCCTCGGCGCACCGGTGCAGGACCTGGCCGCCGGCCACCACACGCCGGCCGCGACCGTGGCCGGCTGGGCGGGCCTCGCGGCCTTCGTCGCGACCTATGTGACGCTGGTCTTCCGCAACATGGGCCGGCCGTTCCGCGGACCCGTGGTCGTATGGCTCGTCGGGGCGCTCGGCGCGCTCGCCGTCGTCCTGTGCCTCACCCTGGGCGGCCACTGGATCGGTCTGTTCGTGTACGTCTCCGTCACCTGCGGCGCGACCCTGCCCGTCCGGATCGCGTACTGGGCGATCCCGGTCAACGCGGCCGCGATGCTCCTCGTGGGCCTGCACAGCCGCGTCCACGACTGGAGCCTGCTCCTGGTGGTGGTGCTCCTGGGGTACGCGATGACGGGTGTGAAGCAACTGGTGCGCACGACCGTCGAGTTGCGCAAGGCCCGCGCCACGGTCGCCCAACTGGCCGCCAACGAGGAGCGGTTGCGCCTGGCCCGGGATCTGCACGACCTCCTCGGCCACTCCCTCTCCCTCATCACGCTGAAGAGCGAACTGGCGGGCCGTATGCTCCCCGACCACCCGGAGAAGGCGGCCCAGCAGGTCGCCGACATCGAACAGGTCAGCCGCCAGGCCCTCGTCGACGTCCGCGCGGCCGTCTCCGGCTATCGCCGCACCCGTCTGTCCGACGAACTGGCAGGGGCGCAGGTCGCGTTGACCGCGGCCTCCGTCGTCGCCGAGCTCCCGGCCGAACCCGACCTCACCGGCATCCCCGAGGAGAGCGAGACCGCCCTCGCCTGGGCGCTGCGCGAGGCGGTCACCAACGTCGTACGGCACAGCGGGGCGAGCCGCTGCACGGTGGAGGTCCTGCGCCGCCAGACCCTGGACGGCCAGTTCCTCGAACTCTCCGTCGAGGACAACGGCTCGGGCGGCTCCGGCAAGGGCCCCGGCAACGGTCTGACCGGCCTCACCGAACGCCTGGAGAAGGCGGGCGGCACCCTGGAGGCAGGCCGTACCAAGCACGGTTTCCGCCTGGTCGCCCGCGTCCCCGCGGGGGTCCCGGCGCCCGTAGGATCCGGGGCATGAGCCCTACGATCAAGGTGCTGCTCGCCGAGGACCAGTCGATGGTCCGCGAGGCACTGGCCGCCCTGCTCGGCCTGGAGCCCGACATCGAGGTCGTCGCCCAGGTGGCGCGCGGCGACGAGGTGCTGGCGGCGGTGCGGCAGCACGACGTGGACGTGGCCCTCCTCGACATCGAGATGCCGGGCTGCACCGGCATCGAGGCGGCGGCCCAGGTCCACAAGGCACTCCCGGCGGTGAAACTGGTCGTCCTCACCACCTTCGGCCGCCCCGGCTACCTCCGTACGGCGATGGAGGCGGGAGCCGACGCCTTCCTGGTCAAGGACGCCCCGGCGGCCCAACTCGCGGCAGCGGTACGGAAGGTCCTGGCCGGCGAACGCGTCATCGACCCCACCCTGGCGGCGGCGGCCCTCGCCGAGGGCGCCAACCCGCTGACGGACCGCGAACGCGAGGTCCTGCGCGCGGCGGCCGACGGCTCGACCAACGCGGAACTGGCGACGGCGCTCCATCTGTCCCAGGGCACGGTACGGAACTACCTCTCCACGGCGATCCAGAAGCTGGCGGTGCGCAACCGGGCCGAAGCGGTACGGATCGCACGGGAGAAGGGCTGGCTGTGAACCCCCGAACCCGCGCTCCGCACCCCCGTACCGGCGCCGGGGACCCTAGATGATCGATTCCAAGGGGTGCCCGTAGAGACGTGAACGAGGGTGTCCAAGATCGTTGTGTGACGAACAACCTGGACACCCTCGCGACCG
>NZ_JBEXCS010000129.1:0-21125 GCF_040605395.1 Streptomyces sp. NPDC005648
CCTTCAAGGGCACCCCCAGGAAGACGGACTGCGACACCGCCGTCGACCAGAACTGGACCGGCTCACCCACCTCCGGCCTCCCCAAGGACAACTTCACCGTCCGCTGGACCGTCACCCGCGACTTCGGCTCCGGCGGCCCCTTCGCCCTCACCACCACCGGACTCGACGGCATACGCGTCTACCTCGACGGCACCCGCAGAATCGACCTGTGGAAGAACGTCTCGTCGACGGTGACGAAGACCGCCAACATCACCATCCCGTCCGGCAAGCACACCCTCCGCCTGGACTACGCCAACTGGACCGGCACCGCCAAGGTCAAGTTCACCTACACCCCCCGCACCTCCGCCACCGTCGACAAGGTCAAGCCCCTCGCCCCGAGGAACCCGTTGGTGTCGTACGACACGACGAGCGGCAAGGCGAAGCTGAGCTGGGGTGCGAACGTCGAGATGGACCTCGCCGGGTACCGGGTGTACCGGCGGCTGAAGGGGTCGACCACGTGGACGCGGCTGGCGGCCCCGACCGCGACCTCGTACACGGACACCCCGCCCGCCACCGGCGCCGTCTACTACTACGAGGTGCGCGCCCACGACAAGGCGGGCAACGAGTCCGCCGGTACCGCCGACCAGCAGGTCACGAGCATCGTGCTGGGCTCTCCGGGCTCCCTCGCCGCGTCGGTCACGGACACCGGCGCCGAACTGTCCTGGCAGACGGTGCCGGGTGCGGTGAAGTACCGCGTGCTGCGGACGGATCCGGGCGGCGGCGAGAAGACGACGGACGTCACCGGCAGCGGGTTCGCCGACGGATCGCTCGACCGGATCTCCACGTACACCTACCGGGTGGCCGCGGTGGACGGCTCCGGTCATCTCTCGCCGTACACGGACCCGGTGAGCGCGCACCGGCCGCCCGCCGCGCCCCGCGGCCTCACGGCGACCGCGGACGTGGGCGCCGCGCTCCTGGCGTGGACGGTGAAGCCGGGGGACGCCGACGTGAGCACCTTCCGCGTTTACCGCTCGACGACCCTGCCCGTGGACACGTCCGGCGCACCGGTGCCCTGCACCACGACCCGCACCGAACTCGCCGACGGCTCCCAGCGCTACAGCTGCGGCGACTACTCGGCCGAGGAAGCCACCACCTACCACTACGTGGTGACGACCGTGGACCGCTCCGGCGCCGTCTCCCTCCCCTCCCAGCCGGTGACGGTGGCCACGCTCGCCTCGGACAAGCCGCCGGCCCCGGTGACCGGCCTGACGGCCACCCCGACCGAGTACGGCTTCGAGCTGCGCTGGGACCCCGACCCCGCGCCCGACCTGTTCCGCTACCTCCTCTACACGGGCGAGGTCGTGCGGGACGGCGACGACGCCCTCTGCCAGGCGCACGAGGAGGTGTGGCTGACGCCGGACGTCACCTCGTACCGGTACCAGACGCTTCCGGACGGCGCCGAGCGCTGTTTCCTCGTCGACCCCTACGACAGCTCCTGGAACTCGCCCTACGAGTGGAGCGGTGCGGGCGAGATCGTGAGCGCCACCGAGCTCGACCTGACGCCGAGCGTGCCGACTTCCGGGGACTCGCCGGTGAAGCTGACCGCGATCCCGAACGGGGACCGGGTCGACCTGTCCTGGAACGAGGTGCCGGACGCCGTCGGCTACCAGGTCTACCGCTGGAACCCGGACACCGGGGCGTACGAGCAGCTGGCGGCCACCACGACGGCGACGTCGTACCACGACACCGGCGCCGCCAAGGGCACCACCCACTTCTACCGGGTGACCGCCCGCTACGCCGACGGCACCGAGTCGGCGCCCGGCGCGGACCACGCGATCATGGCGCCCTGAATCACGGCGCCCGGCAGGCGCCCTGAACGAGCGAAGGGCCCGGAGGCTGTCGCCCCCGGGCCCTTTCGTCCCGTCAGTCCCTTCAGTCCCGTGTCAGTCCTGCTGCCGCTTGGGCCGCCAGACCACCAGCGCGCTGGTCTGCTGGACCTCCTGGTACGGGACCAGGTCACGGCGGTACGACGCGTGCACCGCCGCCTCACGCTGCTGCATCGCCGCCGCCGCGCCGTCCACGGCCGACTGGAGCTCGGCCACGCGCTGCTGGAGCGCGGCGACCTGGTTCTCCAGCTCGATGATGCGCTTGATGCCGGCCAGGTTGACGCCCTCGTCCTGCGACAACTGCTGCACCTGGCGCAGCAGTTCGATGTCGCGGGCCGAGTAGCGGCGACCCCGCCCGGCCGTGCGGTCCGGGGAGACCAGGCCGAGGCGGTCGTACTGACGGAGGGTCTGCGGGTGCAGGCCGGAGAGCTGGGCCGCCACCGAGATGACGTAGACCGGCGTCTCCTCGGTCAGTTCGTACGGGTTGCGTCGACGGCCGTCCATCTCTCTCATGCTCCCTTCGCGGCCTGGAACAGCTCCGCCCGCGGGTCCTCGCCCGCGGTCGCCTCGCGATACGCCTCGAGTGCGTCACGAGCATTCCCCGTCACGTCCTTCGGGACACTCACCTCGACGGTGACCAACAGGTCGCCGCGGGTGCCGTCCTTGCGGAACGCGCCCTTGCCCCGGGCGCGCATGGTGCGGCCGTTGGGCGTGCCGGGGGGCAGCTTCAGGGTGACCGGCGGTCCGCCCAGGGTGGGCACCCTGACCTCGCCGCCGAGCGCCGCCTCCGCGAAGGTCACCGGGACGGTGATGGTGAGGTTGTCGTCCCTGCGGCCGAACACCGGGTGCGGGGAGACATGGACGGTGACGTAGAGGTCGCCGGCCGGGCCGCCCCGCTCGCCGGGTGCGCCCTTGCCGCGCAGGCGGATGCGCTGCCCGTCGGAGACACCCGCCGGGATGCGGACCTGCATGGTGCGGGACGACTTGGCGCGACCGCTGCCCGAGCAGACCTCGCAGGGGTTCTCCGCGATCAGGCCGCGGCCCTTGCAGTCGGGGCAGGGGTCGGTGAGCGAGAAGCCGCCGCCGGAGCCCCGGGCCACCTGGCCGGTGCCGACGCAGGTCGGGCACACACGGGGGTTGCCGTTGGCGTCGCCGGTGCCGGAGCAGGCCTTGCAGGGGGCCTGCGAGGTCATGCGCAGCGGGACCGTCGCGCCCTCGATCGCCTCGGTGAAGTTGAGGCTGACCTCGGTGTCGATGTCCTGGCCGCGCCGGGGCTGCACCCGGGTGGTCCCGGAGCTGCCGCGGTTGAACAGGCCCCCGAAGACGTCACCGAGTCCGCCGCCGAAGCCGCCGGAACCCCCGCCGCCGCCGCCCTGGGCACCGCCTCCGAAGAGGTCGCCCAGGTCGAAGTTGAAGGAGCCGCCCGCGCCGCCCGGCCCCGGACGGAAGCCGCCGTTGCCGAAGAGGGCGCGTGCCTCGTCGTACTCCTTGCGCTTCTTGGGGTCGCCGAGGACGTCGTTCGCCTCGGAGATCTCCTTGAAGCGCTCCTCCGCCTTGGCGTTGCCCTTGTTGGCGTCCGGGTGGAACTCGCGGGCGAGCTTCCGGTACGCCTTCTTGATCTCGGCCTCGGTGGCGTCCTTGGGGACGCCGAGGACCTTGTAGTAGTCCTTCTCGATGAAGTCCTTGGTGCTCATCCTCGACGCGCCCCCTTTCCGCTGTTCCGCTCGTTGCCTACGACGTCAGCCCTCCTCAGGGCCGTTGTCCTTGTCGTCGCCGGCCGCCGGAGCCTCGTCGGCCCCCTCGGCCTTGACCGTCTGCGCCCCCGGCTGGGGTTCGGCGACCGCCACCCGCGCGGGGCGGATGGTGCGCTCGCCGATGCGATACCCGGGCTGCAGAATCGCCACGCACGTCGTCTCGGTGACATCCGGCGCGTAGCTGTGCATCAGGGCCTCGTGGATCGTCGGGTCGAAGGGCTCGCCCTCCTTGCCGAACTGCTGCAGACCCATCTTCGCCGCGACGGTCTCCAGCGACTCCCCGACGGACTTGAATCCGCCGACGAACTCGCCGTGTTCGCGCGCGCGGCCGATGTCGTCGAGCACGGGCAGGAGCTCGGTCAGGAGGTTCGCGATGGCGATCTCCTTGACCGTGATCCGGTCCCGCTCCACGCGGCGGCGGTAGTTCTGGAACTCGGCCTGGAGCCGCTGGAGGTCCGTGGTGCGCTCGTCGAGCGCCTTGCGGACCTGGTCCAGCTGGGCCGTCAGGCCGGCGATCTGTGCTGATGCGTCCCCGGCCGGGGCCGCCCCCTCCCCGTTGGAGGAGGAGGCGGCCTTCGGCTCGGCGTCGTCGGGGGTCGCGCCGGAGGGGACGTCGGGCTTCTCCTCGAAGCCCGGGGTCTCCTCCGTCACGCGGCACCGTCCTTGCGCTCGTCGTCCACGATCTCGGCGTCGACCACGTCGTCGTCGGCCTTGGGCGCCTCGGCACCGGCGTCGGCGCCACCCGCGGCCTGGGCCGCCTGGGCGTCGGCGTACATGGCCTGGCCGACCTTCTGGGAGACGGCCGCGACCTTCTCCGTGGCGGTGCGGATCTCGGCGGTGTCCTCGCCCTTGAGCGCGGTCTTCAGCTCCTCGACGGCGGCCTCGACCTCGGTCTTGACCTCGCCGGGGACCTTGTCCTCGTTGTCCTTGAGGAACTTCTCCGTCTGGTAGACGAGCTGCTCGCCCTGGTTGCGGGACTCGGCGGCCTCGCGGCGGCGGTGGTCCTCCTCCGCGTACTGCTCGGCCTCCTGGCGCATCCGGTCGACCTCGTCCTTCGGCAGCGAGGAGCCGCCGGTGACGGTCATCTTCTGCTCCTTGCCCGTGCCCAGGTCCTTGGCGGTCACGTGCATGATGCCGTTGGCGTCGATGTCGAAGGACACCTCGATCTGCGGGACGCCGCGGGGCGCCGGCGGCAGACCGGTCAGCTCGAACATGCCGAGCTTCTTGTTGTACGCCGCGATCTCGCGCTCGCCCTGGTAGACCTGGATCTGCACGGACGGCTGGTTGTCCTCGGCGGTGGTGAAGATCTCGGACCGCTTGGTCGGGATCGTCGTGTTCCGCTCGATGAGCTTGGTCATGATGCCGCCCTTGGTCTCGATACCGAGGGACAGCGGGGTCACGTCGAGGAGCAGGACGTCCTTGACCTCACCCTTGAGCACACCGGCCTGGAGCGAGGCGCCGATGGCGACGACCTCGTCCGGGTTCACACCCTTGTTGGCCTCCTTGCCGCCGGTCAGCTCCTTGACGAGCTCGGCGACGGCGGGCATACGGGTGGAGCCACCGACCAGGACGACGTGGTCGATCTCGTTGATCGAGATGCCGGCGTCCTTGATGACGTTGTGGAACGGCGTCTTGCAGCGCTCCAGCAGGTCGGCCGTCAGCTGCTGGAACTGGGCCCGGGTGAGCTTCTCGTCCAGGTGCAGCGGGCCCTCGGCGGAGGCCGTGATGTAGGGCAGGTTGATCGAGGTCTCGGTGGAGCTGGACAGCTCGATCTTCGCCTTCTCGGCGGCCTCGCGGAGGCGCTGGAGGGCCATCTTGTCCTTGCCCAGGTCCACGCCGTGACCGCTCTGGAACTGCTGCACCAGGTAGTCGACGACGCGCTGGTCCCAGTCGTCACCACCGAGGTGGTTGTCACCGTTGGTGGCCTTCACCTCGACGACGCCGTCGCCGATCTCCAGCAGCGAGACGTCGAACGTGCCGCCACCGAGGTCGAAGACGAGGATCGTCTGGTCGTCCTTGTCGAGGCCGTACGCGAGCGCGGCCGCGGTGGGCTCGTTGACGATGCGAAGGACGTTCAGACCGGCGATCTCGCCGGCCTCCTTCGTCGCCTGACGCTCCGAGTCGTTGAAGTACGCGGGGACGGTGATGACCGCGTCGGTCACCTTCTCGCCCAGGTAGGACTCGGCGTCGCGCTTCAGCTTCTGCAGGATGAAGGCGCTCATCTGCTGCGGGTTGAACTGCTTCCCGTCGAGCTCGATCTTCCAGTCCGTGCCCATGTGGCGCTTGACGGAGCGGATGGTCCGGTCCACGTTCGTGACCGCCTGGCGCTTGGCGACCTCGCCGACCAGCACCTCACCGTTCTTCGCGAAGGCGACGACGGACGGCGTGGTCCTGGCACCCTCGGCGTTGGTGATGACGGTGGGCTCGCCGCCCTCCAGAACGCTGACGACGGAGTTAGTCGTGCCCAGGTCGATGCCGACCGCACGTGCCATGGTGATTTCCTCCAGCTGACTTGAGTGGAACGGACTCAAGTGTGCACGACGTCCGCGAATGGGTCAACAGACCTGAGTCGTGGCGACTCAACTCTTATCCGTTCCTTACACGCAACTGGCCTCTGACCTGCGTCGATTCCGGCCCCCTAGGGGAAGAACCAGGGACCCGAAGGAGTACCAGGACGAGGGCCACGACCCCCGCCGCCACCCACAGCACCCCCGATCCCGCGACCCACCCCATGTCCACGAGCACCCCGACGAGCACCCCGGCGAACACCGCGAGCCCCAGCACCACGGTGGCCCCCTGAGGGGTGAGCCCCGACCGTCGCAGCCGGTGGGCCAGATGGTCGGGAGCGCGTCGCAGCAACGGCCTGCCGGCCAGCTTCCGCGCCAGGACCACGAGGAGCACGTCGGCAGTGGCGACGGCGGTGAGCGGGAACAGCACGCCCGCACTGGAGGCGAGCCCGTACCCGGCCCGCGTGAACACCGCGGAGGCGGCGAGCACGAACCCCGCGAACAGCGACCCGCACGCGCCCAGCCCCACGCGCGCGGGATGCCAGTTGTGCATGAGGAACCCGGTCAGCGCGGCGGCGAGCACGCTCAGCAGCACGGCGAGCCCGTCCATCACCTCCACGGCGGCACAGGCCCCCACCCCGAACGCGGTGAGCACCCCCACGGTCCCGGCGAGCGCGTCGGCGTGGTCGAGCGCCCGGAAGGCGAGCGCGACGAAGGTGACCCAGCCGACGGCGAGCAGCCCGCCCCCGATCCCGGTCTCCCCGTACGGCATCACACAGGCCGCCGCCACGGCCGTACCGGCGACGAGCACCCGGGCCTTGACCCGCCGTACGTCGGCGACGAGCCCCAGCGCGGCGACGCACGCCCCGGCGACCAGCAGCCGGCCCACGCCGTCCCCGAGCCGGGCGACCCCCATCCGGTCGCCGGCGAAGGCGACCAGGCAGGTGGCGACCACGACCGCCACACCGCCGAACAACGGCAGCGGTCGCTGGCGCCGCCGGTCGACCACGCCCAGACGCAGGGCGGGCGACCGGACCAGGGCGGAGAGCACGGCGGCGAGCAGCAGGGCGGAGGTGGCGGCGGCGATCCCGTAGAGCACGGATCTAAATTAGGGGCGAATGTACCAATTTGGTACGAATAACACGATCGGATCGTCACGACCTTCATGTGGACCTTTAAGGCAACCCTCAGCGATCCAGATCACTGCACGCCTGGCTACAGTGCGATGGAAGATAAGGGTAGTCTCAGACGGACTGCATAAGTTACCGCTTAGTAATAACCTCGCAGGCCCGAGGAGCCCCCAATGCAACTCGCCGCGATCATCGTGTCGCTGGTCCTGGCCGTGGTCGGCGTTGCCCTGCTCGCCCGCGCCATCGGTCAGTTCGTCCGGTACTTCAAGCTCGGCCAGCCCGTGCCCGCCGGTACCCGCACCGACAACCCCTACCAGCGCAGTGTGACGCTGGTGAAGGAGTTCCTCGGGCACACCCGGATGAACCGTTGGGGCATCGTCGGCTTCGCCCACTGGTTCGTGGCCGTCGGCTTTCTGACGCTGCCGCCGACCCTGGCGCAGGCCTTCGGGCAGCTCTTCCAGGCCGACTGGACGCTGCCGGTCGTCGGCGACTGGCTGCCGCTGGAGATGTACACCGAGTTCATCGGCGTGATGACGACGATCGGCATCATCGTGCTGATCGCGATCCGGCTGCTGAACCTCCCCTCCCGCCCCGGCCGCAAGTCCCGCTTCGCCGGCTCCAAGTCGGGCCAGGCGTACTTCGTCGAGTACGTCATCCTGACCATCGGCCTCGCGATCTACGTGCTGCGCGGCCTGGAGGGCGCGATCCACCACGTGGACGGCTACGACGCCTCGTACTTCGCGTCGTACCCGCTGGTCCTGGCCTTCAAGGGGCTCTCGGTCTCCGCGCTGCAGAACCTGATCTACCTGGTCGCCATGATCAAGATCAGCACCTCGTTCATCTGGATGATCGTCGTCTCGCTGAACACCAACATGGGTGTGGCCTGGCACCGCTTCCTCGCCTTCCCGAACATCTGGTTCAAGCGCGAGTCGGACGGCGGCACGGCCCTCGGCGCCCTTCAGCCGATGACGAGCGGCGGCAAGCCGATCGACTTCACCGACCCCGGCGACGACGACGTCTTCGGCGTCTCCCAGGTCGAGCAGTTCTCCTGGAAGGGCCTGCTGGACTTCTCCACCTGCACCGAGTGCGGCCGCTGCCAGTCGCAGTGCCCCGCCTGGAACACGGGCAAGCCCCTCTCCCCCAAGCTCCTGATCATGTCCCTGCGCGACCACGCGCACGCCAAGGCGCCCTACCTGCTGGCCGGCGGCGGCAAGACGATGGAGGGCGAGGAGAAGGCGTCCGAGGAGCAGCTGGCCGGCGTTCCCGCCGCCGCCCTCGCCGAGGCCGAGCGCCCGCTGATCGGTACCGCCGAGGACAACGGCGTCATCGACCCCGACGTCCTGTGGTCCTGCACCACCTGCGGCGCCTGCGTGGAGCAGTGCCCGGTGGACATCGAGCACATCGACCACATCGTGGACATGCGCCGCTACCAGGTGATGATCGAATCGGCCTTCCCCTCCGAGGCGGGCACGATGCTCAAGAACCTGGAGAAGAAGGGCAACCCCTGGGGCCTGGCCAAGAAGCAGCGCCTGGAGTGGCTCAAGGAGGTCGAGTTCGAGGTCCCGGTCGTCGGCCAGGACATCGAGGACCTCACCGAGGTCGAGTACCTGTACTGGGTGGGCTGCGCGGGCTCCCTGGAGGACCGCGCCAAGAAAACCACGAAGGCGTTCGCCGAACTCCTCCACATCGCGGGCGTCAAGTTCGCGATCATGGGCGGCGACGAGAAGTGCACGGGTGACTCCGCCCGCCGCCTGGGCAACGAGCCCCTCTTCCAGGAGCTCGGCATGGAGAACGTCATGGCGCTGAACATGGCGTTCGGCGAGGAGCTGGACGACGACGGCAAGGTGGTCCCCGAGTCCGCCAAGCCGAAGTCCGCGAAGAAGATCGTCGCCACCTGCCCGCACTGCCTGAACACGATCGGCAACGAGTACCCGCAGCTCGGCGGCGACTACGAGGTCATCCACCACACCCAGCTGCTGCAGCACCTCGTCGACGAGGGCAAGCTGGTCCCGGTCACTCCGGTCGAGGGCATCATCACGTACCACGACCCCTGCTACCTGGGCCGCCACAACAAGATCTACACGCCTCCGCGCGAGATCATCGCCAACGTCCCGGGCCTGCGCAACGAGGAGATGCACCGCCACAAGGAGCGCGGCTTCTGCTGTGGCGCGGGTGGTGCGCGCATGTGGATGGAGGAGCGCATCGGCAAGCGCATCAACAACGAGCGCGTCGACGAGGCCCTCTCCCTCAACCCGGACATCGTCTCCACCGCCTGCCCGTTCTGCCTCGTCATGCTCACGGACTCCGTGAACGGCAAGAAGAACGAGGGCAAGGCCAAGGAGTCCATCCAGGTCGTCGACGTCGCCCAGCTCCTGCTGGACTCGGTGAAGACCCCGGCCGACCCGGCGGGCGAGGAGCAGCAGGAGAGCGCCCCGGAGCCCGAGCCGGTGAAGTAACAGGCCCTACAGCCATGCCGACGCCCCCATGTCCTACGGGATGTGGGGGCGTCGCGGTATAGGGGGGCGCGGGGCGTGGGGGCGGTGGTTTCCTGCGGGTCTACGCCCCCTTCGGCGCCGCCTGCTGTACCACCTCGAACGACCACAGCGACGACCCACTGGCCGCCGGCCTCGGACGCTCGGCACCCTCACCGCCACCCTGATGGGCGGACTTCATCGGCCCCTCCATCCAGGCCTGGAAGGACGCCTCGTCACGCCAGCGGGTGTAGACGAGGTACTGATCGGTCCCCTCGACGGGCCGAAGCAGCTCGAACCACTCGAAACCGTCCGAACTCTCCACGGCGTGGGCCCGCGAGGCGAACCGCTTCTCCAGGACCTCGCGCTGCTCGGCCGGCACGCTCAGGACGTTGATCTTCACTACGCTCATACGTCCATCCTGACCCACCGGGGCGAGAGACCGACGACCGGCACCCTCCAGGTGTCCAGGTGACCGGCCGCCCGTTCCTCACAGCACCGGCTCTCCGAGCGCCAGCAGATTCCCCTCGCTGTCCCGGAACCAGGCCCCCCGCTCCCCGCGCGCGCCCTTGCTCGGACAGTTCCCCTCGACCTCGGCGATCCCGTCCACCGTCCTGAGCCCGGGCACGTCCACCTCCTCGAACACCACCCCGCGCCGCCGCAGCTCCGCGACGACGGCGGCCAGGTCCTCGACGCCCTCCCAGCCCATCTGGGTGAAGGTCCCCGGTGAGGCCCCGGTGGAGCGGAACAGCACGAAGTCCACTCCCCCGCACCGGTACAGCAGCCCGCCGGGCCGCTCGTCCACGGGCTCAAGACCGAGCACCTCGGCGTAGAAGCGCCGCGCCCGGTCGAGGTCCTGGGCGGGCAGCCTCGTCGCCACGCGCGCCCCGGCCAGTACGTTCCATCCGTCTGCGGTCATGCCTCCACTGTCCCCCCGCGGTCTCCTCTGTGCCGGGAGGCTGTCGCGGTATCTCGAACACGTGCATCATTACCCAGGCGTTGTCGACGGTGCTGACGAGGGAGACGGTGCGCGTGCGAACGGGTGGGGCGGCGGTCACGGCATCGGTCTGCGGCGCTCTCCTGCTCCTCGCCGCCTGCGGCCCCGGCGCCGACGCGGGCGCCGCGCAGCGCACCCCCGTACGGATCGCGAACGCCCCGGCCGAGCTGCCGATCCCGCACGGCAAGGGCAGCGGGACACCCGTCGACTTCAACGGCGATGGCCACCGCGACCTCGTCCTCGACGACCTGGTCAAGGCCGAGAGCCACGCCGACGACGCCGGCATCGGCATCGTCTACGGCAGCGCGCACGGACTCACCCCGGGCGCCCGGCAGTTGCTCAGCCCCGCCAGGTACGCCTCCCGCACCAAGGGTCAACTCCCCGCCGTCTTCGATGCGGAGGCGACCTGCGACCTGGACGGGGACGGCTTCACCGACCTCGTGGTGTCGACGGACCCGCCCTACGACGGCCAGGGCCGGCCCCCCGTCCCCCTCCAACTCCTCTACGGCTCACCCCGCGGCCTCACCCACGCCGTCCCCCTCACCGTCCCGGACCGCGCCCGCTTCGGCAACGACTGGCCCGACCAGCCGGTCTGCGGCGACTTCGACGGCGACGGCGCGCAGGATCTCGTACTGCACGCGTCCGCAGGCCGACTGTCGTACCTGCGTGGCCCGTTCAGCCGTGGCGGAGCACCGCGGTCAGCCGCCGGACCGCTCCCGGCGGGCGGCGAACTGCCCACCGGTCCCGCGGCCGACGTGAACCGGGACGGCTATGACGACCTCCTGGTCCGTACGACGGAGGGGTCGAGCACCTCGTCCGTGGTCCTGGGCTCCGCCGCGGGCCCCACCCGCACCGGCGCCACCCTCCCCGAGGGCGTCGACGTCGTCCTCGGCCGCTTCGGCAGGGGCAAGGCCCTCGACGCGGCGATCGGCACCCTGGACGGAACGTCCCTGCGCTACGACCTCCCCACCCCCGCCCGCGCCGGCCTCCCCTCCCCCGGCACCCTCCTGGACACCGCCGACCTCGACGGCGACGGGCTCACCGAACTCATCTCCAGCGGCTCGGGTCTGAAGGTGCTCCGGGCCCGGGCGACAGGCCTCACCACGGCGGGCACGGTGACCGTCGCCCCACCCGCCCACGGCACCACCAGGGTCGTCACCGCGGGCGACTTCGACGGGGACGGACGGGACGACCTCGTCGTACGGACGTATCGGGGCGAGACGCGGGACACGGTCGCCGTGTATCCGGGCGCGAGCGCGAAGAAGGGGCTGGTGGCGCGGAAGCCGGTGCTGACCTTCTCGACGGCGGAGTTCCTTACGGCGCATCCCTGAGCGGCCCCTGATCCCGCCCCCGGCTTCCCTTAGGGGATGTCACAGCTCGGCAGCAAAGCCCGGTCCGGACCGCCGGGCCCGGCACGTCACTCTCGGGGACCAGGTACGTTCGAAGGCGTGGCTGGATTCAGGAACGGACGCGGCGGCCGGAACAACGGCGCTCCGCAAACGCGACCGCAACACCCCCCGCACGGCTCGCAGACCCCGCAGGGCCCGTCGTACGGCTACCCTCCGGCTCCACAGCCGTACGCGGGACAGCAGCCGTACAACGGCGGGGGCTACGGCGCCCAGGGCGGCGAGCCGGAGTACTTCGGCGACGGCGCGGGCTACGCCCCGCAGGGCGGCCCGGACCCGTACGCGGCCAACAACCCGGGCCACACCCAGGCGTTCTCGGTCGGCGAGGACCCGTACAGCCAGGGCGAGACGTACCGCGCCGGATCGGCCCAGCCCCCGGCGGGCCCGATCGGCCCCCGCCTGCACTGGAAGGACCTGCTCCGCGGCATCGTCCTCTCCCCGGGCCAGACCTTCCTCCAGATGCGGGACTACACGATGTGGGGCCCCGCCCTCATCGTCACCTTCCTCTACGGCCTCCTGGCCGTCTTCGGCTTCGACGGCGCCCGCAAGGACGCGATCGACGCGACGCTGGCGAACGCGGTACCGATCGTTCTCACCACCGCCGTCGCCATGGTCGTCTCGTCGTTCGTCCTGGGCGTGGTCACCCACACCCTGGCCCGCCAGCTCGGCGGCGACGGCGCCTGGCAGCCCACGGTCGGCCTCTCCATGCTGATCATGTCCCTCACGGACGCCCCCCGCCTGGTCTTCGCCATGTTCTTCGGCGGCGACGCGACCTTCGTCCAGTTCCTGGGCTGGGCCACCTGGGTCGCCGCGGGCGCCCTTCTGACCATGATGGTCAGCCGCTCCCACGACCTCCCCTGGCCGAAGGCCCTCGGCGCGTCGGCGATCCAACTGATCGCACTGCTGTCGATCGTGAAGCTGGGCACGTTCTAGCGGGTCCTGGCTGTTCCAGCCGGTTCCGGCTTTTCAACTCGCGCCCCGATCAAGAACATTGCCTCTGCGGGGGGTCGGCCGGTACCGGGATGGAGGGGGCGCCGTTACCGCCCGCGGGTCCGTAGTGGTGGGTCAGTGCATTACTGGTGCTGTACGTCGGCGGGAGCGCGGTGCGTCCCGAGGTCTGACCGGGTCCAGGGACCTGCGGCTGATCGGGACCGAGACGGTCGACGGCGCCAAGACGACGCACTAAAAGGGCACGGTCAACAGCAAGGACCTGGCTGGCCACAGTGGGAGAGCGCGCACCCAGAAAATCCTTGCCGAGACGCGATGCATGGACAGGCGAGGGCCTCCTGCTGCCGCCCTGTCAGCGCGTCACGGTCACCAGTCCGATAATCACCAGCACGACTCCCATGAATCCGAACTGCAGTCTCATGCGTTCAAGGTTCTTCCACGGCGTCCCCCAGCGCGTCCTGTAACGCGGCGAAAACGTCACGTCCGCCCAGTCCCACACCCAGACGTCCACACCGCGATAGCCACAGGCCACGACGATGAATGCGCCGCCCGCTATCAGTGCGAGCACCCCATAGAGCAGCACGCCGTTCCTCCCCTTGCCTCATGCAGCCTCACCGGCACGAAGTTTGCATAGCAGCAGGTCAGAGCGCTTCTCTCGACGGAGTGATCGGCTCCCCCGACTTACGTACCACAGGCAGAACGCTCCACGGGAAGTTGATCCAGTCGTCGGTGCGCTTCCAGACGTACTCGCACTTCACCAGCGACTGCGACTTCTCGTAGATGACGGCGGAACGCACCTCGGCGACCGTGTCGACGCAGAAGTCCCGCACCAACTTCAGCGTCTTGCCGGTGTCGGCGACGTCGTCGGTGATGAGGACCTTCTTGGAGGAGAAGTCGATGGCGTTGGGGACGGGCGCGAGCATCACGGGCATGTCGAGGGTCGTCCCCACCCCCGTGTAGAACTCGACGTTCACGAGGTGGATGTTCTTGCAGTCGAGGGCGTAGGCGAGGCCGCCGGCGACGAAGACACCCCCGCGCGCGATGCTGAGGACTATGTCCGGCTCGTACCCGTCGTCGGCGATGACCTGCGCGAGCTCACGCACGGCGGTGCCGAAAGCCTCGTAGGTGAGGTTCTCCCGCTTGTCGCTCATACCTGGGTCCGGTGGAAGTTGAGGTAGGAGCGGGAGGCGGTGGGGCCGCGCTGACCCTGGTAACGGGAGCCGTAGCGCTCGCTGCCGTACGGGTACTCGGCCGGCGAGGTGAGCCGGAACAGACACAGCTGCCCGATCTTCATGCCGGGCCACAGCTTGATGGGGAGGGTGGCGAGGTTGCTGAGCTCGAGCGTCACATGCCCGGAGAAACCGGGGTCGATGAAGCCGGCGGTGGAGTGGGTGACGAGCCCGAGCCGCCCAAGCGAACTCTTGCCCTCGAGCCGGGAGGCGAGATCGTCGGGAAGCGTGATGACCTCGTAGGTGCTGGCGAGCACGAACTCCCCGGGATGGAGAATGAACGGCTCATCCCCCTCGGGCTCCACCAGTCGCGTCAGATCCGTCTGCTCGATGCTCGGATCGATGTGCGGGTACCGGTGGTTCTCGAACACCCGGAAGTAACGGTCCAGCCGCACGTCGACACTCGACGGCTGAACCATGGATTCGTCGAAGGGATCGATCCGTACCCGCCCGGCGTCGATCTCGGCCCGGATGTCCTTGTCTGAGAGAAGCACGTCCCGAGGATACGCAAGGCGCGCGGAGCGACCACAATCCTGCCTCCGCGCGCCTGCGACTGCTCCGACGTACCGCTCGCTTCTTGCTCCTGCTCCTACTCGTTCCTACCGCTTCTCAAGGCTGACCGGCACGACGCTGCGAAGCCGGGCACAGCGTGGACACCGCACCAGCCGGCCAGGACCGAGCCGCTCGGCCTGCTGCATCGGGAACGAAGCGGTGCTGAACACGTGCCCATCGGCACAACGGACGACGGTGCGCTCCATCAAGTCCATGAGTCCCTTCCCCAAGAGCCGCGTCCGGTTGCTGCTCACCGGACGACAAATGCCACATTACGGGATCAAAGGAACGACTCTCCAGGCGGCACTCCGACCTCACCCGGACCCTCTCCCACGCCTCCACCGTACGCCCCAACTCCGGCCCCCCGCAGCCCTGTCACCACCCCGAAACACACACTGGCCCCACGGCTTCAGCGCCGGGGGCCAGGCATGAGGTAAGGTAACGATGCGTTCGGACACCGACTCCGGTCGGCGTCTTACGCGGGTGTAGTTTAATGGTAGAACATCAGCTTCCCAAGCTGAGAGCGCGAGTTCGATTCTCGTCACCCGCTCCAGCAGAAACCCCCAGGTCGATGACCCGGGGGTTCTTTGTTGTCCAGACCAATCGGAGGCAGGACCGGAGCCAGCCCGAGTTCCCTGGCGACCGACCGCAGGACTGCTTGCGCGGCTTGCCATTGATCATCTCGCCTGCGGTCAGCCGGAGAGATAGCGGTACACCGAGTACAGCTCCCTCTTCGGGTCGATCTCGTCGCACTGAGCCACATGTGGAGAGGGCCGGTAGCCATGAGGCGATCACTGCATAACGCGGCCCACGGTCAAGACGATGCCTCCGGCGGGGATCGGCCGGCCACTGGATGGATCCCATCCCGAGCACCGTCGACCCAGGCAGAGCCCAGCAGACGCGGGGAGCTGAGGTGAGTGGTGGTGAAGGTAGATCGTTGACGCGTCCAAGGGAGCGCGCCAGGATGCGTGTCATGTTGCAGCTCAGCGCGTAAGCCAGCCATGGCGGCCAGGTGTTCCTCTTGTTTTGGGGCGTGGGTGCACTGGCCATGGGAGCGGCATCCGGTTCAAAGAAGCACACGAACAGCGGCGGTCAGAGACGGTTTCTGGCGGACAGCCGGCCAAGGTCTGCGGGGCGTTATCCCTTGCTGCCGATAGGTGCCACGCCGCACCACTTGAGCTGGGGGTATACGTGGCCAGTTACGAAGAGCACGAGCAAGCTGCCATCGAACTCTTGGCGCCGCTGAGGGGCGCCATGGGAGGGAGAGTCCAGCCGGACTACCGGTTGCAGATGGCTCAAGTGGAGGCGCTCCTGGCGCTCGCCGCAGCCATAGCGGGGCGCCACCAGAAGGACGGAGCACAGGGACAGCCGCCGACCGGCCCTGCTGGCTTCTGAGACATGACCGTTGAATGAGAGAGTCCACGCATGCAACCTGCGAGACCAGGCTGTCCCAACACCGCGTCCCGCCGACGCATCAAGCGGCCACGCATTGCGCTGCTGGTCGCACTCGGCATCGCTGCCGTCTCCGTTACGGGGTGTGGCAGTTCCGATGCCAAAGGGCTGCCGGTGCACGTGGTCAACGAGTCGGCCTGGGATGCCCACGTGTTCGGTTGTCCAGGCTGCGGGAAGCTCGGGGTTGCGGTCGTAGGGGAACCTGACCGAAAGCCCGGCGAGAGCGGCGGTGCCGTCATGGGGTGGACCGAGCGACGCGCGTGGCCCAGGACGTACAAGGTCGTTGTCCGCGGAGTGGAGTCGGTCTGCCCACTCATCAACCCCGAGCCGGGTAAGGCGAAGGGCACAGTGGGAACCCGTGACGTCATCTACGTAGTGGACGAGAGCGGGAAATGCGTCGAAGGCCCGGGGAGCATGGACGCGATCTGACACCAGCAGCCGGCACCGGCAAGGGCGATAGCGGGGGTCAGCACCAGACCTCAGGCGAGGACCGTGCCACTCTCGTGCCAGAACGCGCGGGGACTCACGGGGAACCGGGGTTCGCCGGCGCTGTGCCGCCAGCCGACAGCCGACGCCCAAGGAAAAGCCCCCGTCGAGGCCGTGCAGGGTGCCGACGTCGTCCTGACCATGCTGTACGACGGCGGCACCGTACTGGAGGTCATGCGGGGCCCTCGGCGTAGATTTCCAGGTGGCCGTAACCGCCGCAGCCTTCCCAGGCGCAGGCCCCCCCTCAGCGGTAGGGCCCGGCGCCTGGTGCGTCACTGCCTGACGGTGAAGTACTGCCATGCGCCCCAAGTGCTGAGGTTGCCGGTGTCCTTGCTGCTGTGGACGTACTCGGCCCGTATACGGAACTTGCTGTTGACCGCGTTGGTCAGGCTCAGCGTCGCGTAGCTGGTGCTCGTGGTGCTGAGCGTGCGGCAGGAGGAGGTGCTCTGTGTGTGCCAGGCATCGCTGTAGTACCGCTGGATCTGGAATTTCACGCACTGGCCGGCCTTGTTGGGCGTGACCGTGACGTTCAGCTTGGCCTTGGCGGTGTGGTGGTAGACCCGGTAGAGGAGGCCGCCGTAGTGGGTGCTCCCGTAGTAGCCGCTGAGCGACTCGGACACCTTGGCGTGGGCCGGCGCGGTCGTAGCGGCCGTGGCCGGGGCGTAGCGGTAGTCACCGGCGAACGCCGCGGTGAAGGTGGTCTTGCGGGTGAGTTCGTAGGTCGTGGCCAGGTTGCCGTGGCTGTCCACCGTGCCGGTCTCGATCAGCGCCTTCTTGCCGCCGTAGGGCTGGGCGTAGATCGCGAGGGTGCGGCCGTTGTAGGTCGTGCCGAGGTGGGCGGTGATCTTCGCGGTCGCGCCGTAGGCGTACGACGGAGCGTTGGTGGTGATGGACACCGCGGTGGCGTTGCGGGAGACCTGGACGGTCGCGGACGCGTTGACGGCTTGGTGGGTGGAGTCACCCGGGTAGGTCACGGTGTATGTGTTGGCTCCCCCGACCTGCGGGACATCGGCGATGCGGAAGGTGCCGTCGGCGGACAACGGCGCATCGGGCAGCGCAACACCGGTGGGATGGGCCAGGTCGCTCTTCAGTACGTGAACAACCTCACCGGATGAGTACGGAGCCGCCGACAGCTGCCCGGAGACGGTCAGTTGGGCCCCCCGGCCGGCTGTCTCCGGTGTGGTGAGGTTGAGGGTGGGCTGGCTCGGGGGCGGGAGCTGCGACGGCACCGTGAACGTGTACGCAGCCGGCTCCTGCGACCGGTTCCCGGCCACGTCGACCCCGACGACGTAGAGGGTGTGCACGCCCCAGGACAGGGCGGTCGTCAGACTGCCGTTGCCCCCCGCATCGGCGGGAACCCGGGCGGCACCGGTGCCCGGTTCCTGGTCCAGGGCGTACTCGAAGTGGTCCAAGCCGCTGACCTGACAGTCCGGGGCCCCCGCCTCGGCGCACCCGCTGGGCAGGGGATCGCCGGTAGAGCTGAAACTGAACGTGGTGGGCTGCCCGGCAAACTTCGTGGGCGTTCCCGGGCTGCCCACCGGGGGGAAGTCCGGGTTGGTGACGACCGGGGCGAGGGGCGCGCTCCCGTCCACCCTGAAGTAGCAGGGCTCGGTCGGGTTCGAGTACGCCGTCCCGTCGTACGTCGACGCGTGCCAACCGTAAGTGTGCCCGTCCGCCAGGGGCAGCGGGACGTACACGGACTGGACGAGCACGGGCTGCCCGGAGACGGACCCGTCGGCCGCCTGCGAACCGTCAACGTCCCACGCGTGGACGACCCCCTGGTACGTCACCCCGTTGACCGTGGACCGCGGTACGCCGATGGAGACGGTCATCCCCGCGGGAGGCGGACTGGGCACGGTCCGCCAGGTCGGGCTGCTGTCGCTGCCGCAGTCCGCTCCGGCCGGCAATGCAGGCGCCGGCAGTGCCGGGTCGATCGGGGTCTCGTCGGCGGCCGCTGCCGCCGGAAGCGCTGCCACGATCGCGCCGGCCAGCAGAAGCGCGAGCCGGCCGCGCTGGTGCGCGGTTCGATTCACAGGTGTCTTCCTCCCGGGCCATGCCCGTACGTCAGTGTCGAGTGCCTGCGCTCTCGCGGGGGGCGCCCGGGAACTCGGTTGCGCGCACGGCGATTGCCAGGGCGGCATGCGTCTCCCCACACACGCGGCCATCCACCCACGCTGCTGCGGTACGGGACCGCAGAGCAGCCGGACGCTAACACCGCCTCGGACGACCTCAGTGTTCCTTGATCAAACATTTACTGCGTGCGTTAGACAGCTTCCGCACGTCTTTCGGGCTCCCCTGCCGACGCCGGCGAGCAGGAGCTCGCCAAGGCGTTCGCGGAACTCGGTTCTGCCTGTCGCACGGCGGCATCCTGTCGTTGGCTCGTCGTGGAATTCTTTGAGGTCACCAGCAGCGCGCGCCGCCCGGCCAGACAACCCGTGAGCTGGTCCAGGAAGGGCAGCGCCCCGAGGTCGGGCACCCGCAGGGCGCCCGCCGCCGTGGCCGCCACCGCCGACGGGTCGGACACCGGGACGAGGTCCACCAGCCACACCCCGTCCGCGAACTCCTCCCGGGAAGCGGCGGCCACCTCCAGCGCCGGCCGCGTCTTGCCCACACCGCCCATGCCCGAGAGCGTCACCAACCGCCGTACGCACAGAAGGCGGCGGATCTCAGCGGTCTCCTGCCGCCGACCCACAAAACTGGTGATGGCCGCGGGCAGATTCCCACGCTCTGCGATCACCTTGGGCATGCTTTCCCCGTCTCCCCGTACGTACCATGATCGAACATTTCCTGGAGTTCTTGCCGATCTCGAACGGACAGCGCTCGCGAGATGGAGGGCGCCGAGCGCACCTGCCTCGAAGAGCCCGTCGTTTCCAGCGCCCCGAATCAGAGCACGAGGGTCCGTGGCGGCACACCACTCCCTCGCAGACGTGGACGACGACCGAGAGGGCCCCAGGGGTCGCTCCCCCAGGGCCGGCGTCTTTCATGCTCGGGCTGCCGATGTGGCGCGTTCACCGCGGGCGGGCGGCGCGGTCAGGCTCGGCCGACCGCTACCGCCTGCTTGGTGCCGGTGGTGGCGCGGGCGGTGTTCGCGGCCGGTGCCGTGCGCCGCCGTAGGCTCTTGAGGCCGATGGTGAGGGCGGTGGTGGTGAGGACGCCTGCGGCCACGGCGGCGGCGAACAGCCATGGTTCGCCGAGTTGGCCGGCGGCGAAGACACCGCCCCTGGGGTACGTGACGGTGCTGCCGAGTTGCATGACCAGGGCGCCGGTGACGGCACCGCCGGCCATGGAGGCCGGGATCACCCGCAGCGGGTCGGCGAGGGCGAAGGGGGCCGCGCCCTCGGGGAGGAAGGCCGCGCCGAACAGCCAGGAGATCTTGCCGTAGCGCCGCTCGGCCTCGGTGAACAGGCTGCGGCGTACCAGGGTGGCGAGGGTCATGGCCAGCGGGGGCACCATGCCGGCGGCCATGACGGCGGCCATGATGGTCATGTTGAGCGGGGTGAACTTCGACGGGTCGGGACCGCTCAGTTCCACCGCGCCGAAGGCGAATGCCGTCTTGGTGATCAGCCCGCCGAGGTCGGAGCAGGCCATCAGGCCGAGGAGCAGGCCGAGAGTGAGGGTGTTTTCGAACTCCAGGCCGGCCATTTCGCTGTAAAGCCAGTTCGTCAGGGGCTTGAGCAGCGACCCGACGACCGCGAGGGTCACGAACAGCGTGATCACGGTGGCCAGCAGGGGGAACAGCACGGCGGTGGTGCTGTGCAGCGCCCGCTTGACGGGAATCCGCTGCAGAGCCAGGACGGCCGCACCGGCGACCACACCGGCGACCACACCGCACAGGACGCCGCCCTCGGCGACGATGGCGGCGACACCGCCGAGGAAGCCGGGAAGAATCGCCGACCGGTCCGCCACGCCGTGAGCGACGTAGGCCGCGATGAGCGCGGGGAGGGTCTTCAGCGCGGTGATACCGGCCATGTACAGCATGGCCGCCCACGTCGGGGCAATCGTCCAGTCGCCGTTGTCCAGGGCTTGCGAGGCCCACTCGCCGACCTGAGGACCGTGGATGGCGTAGGCGAGGACGATCAGCCCGGCGGCGAGCGCGGTGAGGGCGCCCAGGTAAGGGGTGCCGGATACCAAGCACCTGCCGAGTCTGCTGTGGAAGTGTCGGCCTCGCACGTCGCCGCTGTCCGTCGAGGTGGCCGGGTTGGTGGTGCGGTTTGCGGTGTGGGGCATGGTGAGGCTCCAGGTGTGCGCGTCCACGGGACGGGGCGGTGGGGGCGATGCGATGGGCCGGTGTGGGGCCGGCGTCCGGGGCCCCGCGCCGCCGGGCGAGC
>NZ_JBEXCS010000130.1:0-20439 GCF_040605395.1 Streptomyces sp. NPDC005648
CCGTGGCGGGGGGCCCCCACCCCCGCACCCAGACCCCGCCCGCCCCCCCCCCACGTGGCCGCGCCGGGGCGGATCCCGGTCGCGCACACGGGGTGCGACGCGGCGAGCCCCTGCACTCAGCCGTGGCGCACGGGGATGGTCCTGGTGCCCGCCTTCTCCTCCGGCACCGGGACCTCGATGGTCAGGACGCCGTCCTTGTACTCGGCGGTGGCGTCGTCGCCCGTGGCACCGGCCGGCAGCCGCACCGAGCGGGTGAAGGTGCCGTACCGGAACTCCGTGTGGTGCTTGCCCGTCGTCTCGGCTGCGCGCTCCGCCCGCAGGGTCAGCAGACCCTCCGTGACGGTGATCTCGACGTCCTTCGCGGGGTCGATGCCCGGGAGTTCGGCCCGCAGCACGTACGTGCCCTCCTCCAGGTGCTCCTCGATCCGGATGCCGTGCGTCCCCGGAACGGTGTGCGCCGCCGGGAGCCCGCCCTCGACCCAGCCGAACAGGTCGGGCAACGCGGGCCAGCCGGGCAGCCGTTCGATCATGCCGCTCATGTCACCCTCCTCTTCGTTCTCCCGCCCTCAGCGTCCCGCCCCGCGGGTCGTCGGCGCGTGAGCCGCCCGGCCCCGCTCGCGACCCGACCGGACCTTGCCAACCACTCGTCCACCGCCTCCACGCGGGCCCGGCCCGCTCCCCATGGGTTCACTGGGACGAGCGGGCTTTCTGGGGGTCCGCCCCGGCCCCGCCGCCGTCGTCCGTGTCGGGCAGGTCGGGGTCGAGGTCCGGGTGGCGGCGCGGGCCGGTGAGCGCGCAGTCGACGTCCACGACGCCCTCGACGGCCCGGGTGAGGCGGACGGCGACGGGCACCAGCGCGGTGTCCCGGACCCGGCCGGTGATCCGTACGACTCCGTCGCGCACCCGTACCCCGAGCGGCTCCGGTGGGTCGGGGAAGAGCGGGGCGACGATCTCGCGGCGAACCTCCTGGGCGATGTCCGCGTCCTCGCGCAGGAACACCTGGAGCAGGTCGGAGCGGCTGACGATGCCCCGCAGCACTCCCGTGTCATCCACGACCGGCAGCCGTTTGACGCCGTACCGCGCCATGGTGCGGGCGGCCTGGGCGAGCGTGGCGTCGGCGCGGACGGTGAGCGCGGGGGCCGTCATCAGCTCGCCCGCCGTGCGCGCGCCGGCCTTGGCGAGGTCGGCGGCCCGCGTCAGACGGGTGTAGCGGTCGGGGGTGCCGTCGCGGAACTCCTCCTTGGGCAGCAGGTCGGCCGCGGAGACCACGCCGAGCACACGCCGGTCCTCGTCGAGCACGGGCAGGGCGCTGACCTGCCACCGGCGGATCGCCTTGGCGATGTCCTTGAACGGTGCGCCGCCCGACAGGGCGACGACGGTGCGGGTCATCACATCGCTCACGGTGTGCGGGGTGCCGTACATGGTGTCCTCCGGCGGGTCCGGGCGCGGGGCGCCGCTCTGCCTTCAGGCTGGGTCACGAACGCGCGCGGGACATGGGCCGAACGGCACAAGTGCCTGAGCCCTGCGGGCACTTCCGCCGCGTCACGGGCATCCCCCGACGTGACAGCGGACAGGAGCGCTCACTGTACGGACAGTAAGCGACATCGCGGTGTGGCGGCGGGGCGGAGACGGTGTGATGTGCGGATCGTCGCTGGGGTGGAGGTGAGCCGGAGGTGACCGACATCGTCGAGACGGAGCGGGTACCTGCCGCCATGGGCGGACCGGAGATGTGCAGGTGCGCTGCCGCGGTCTGCGAGAGCGGGCCCGGAGGGGCTGAGGAAAGGTTCCGGGGACTGCTGGAGGCGGCACCGGACGCCATGGTCATCGTCGACGACACCGGTGTCATCAAGCTGGTCAACGCCCAGACGGAGGCCCTGTTCGGCTACGGGCGCGAGGAACTGCTCGGACATCCGGTGGAGTTGCTCATGCCGCACCGCTTCCGCGGCCAGCACACCCTGCACCGGGGCGGTTACGCCGCCAACCGCCAGGTGCGGCCCATGGGTGCCGGACTCGATCTGCACGGGCTGCGCAAGGACGGCACCGAGTTCCCGGTGGAGATCAGTCTCAGCCCGCTGGAGACCTCGGACGGACTGCTGGTCTCCGCGGCCGTCCGGGACGTCAGCGACCGCAAGGCCGCCGAGGCCCGCATCAACGAACTCGCCGCGCTGGTCGAGTCCTCGCAGGACGCGATCCTCGCCAAGACGCTCGACGGCTACATCACCTACTGGAACGCGGCCGCGCAGGACCTCTACGGCTATACGGCCGACGAGGCCATCGGCCGACACGTGTCCCTGCTGGCACCGAACGATCTGCAGGACGAGATCGGCGCCCTGCTGGAGCGGTTGCGGGGCGGCGAGAAGGTCGAGCACTTCGAGACACTGCGGGTCACCAATACCGGTGGCCTGCTGGACGTCGACGTCACGCTGTGGCCGACCCGGGACACCGCCGGGACCGTGGTCGGCGCGTGCGCCATCGTGCGGGACATCAGCGACCGCAAGAAGGCGGAGGCCGAACTCACCGCGCTGTACGAGCAGCAGCGGCACATCGCCCTCACCCTGCAGCGCAGCCTGATGGGCACCCCGCCCGCGCTGCCGGGTCTGGCCACGGCGAGCCGCTACCGGCCGGCCACCCAGGGCGCGGGCGTGGGCGGCGACTGGTTCGACCTGATCCCGCTCGGCGCGGACCGGGTCGGAGTGCTGATCGGTGACGTCATGGGCCGTGGCCTGGAGGCCGCCGCCGTCATGGGGCAGCTGCGCTCCGCGGCGCACGCACTCGCCAAGACCGGTATGCAGCCCCGGCAGTTGATGCAGGCCCTGGACATCTGCGTGGCCGACCTCGACGTGCCGGACCAGCTCGTCACCTGCTGCTATCTGGTCATCGCGCCGGACGCCGGGACGGTCACGGTGTGCTCCGCCGGGCATCTGCCGATCCTCGTCGCCGGCGGGGACACGGGCGTGTCCGGCCTGACCTCGCCCGTCAACGCCCCACTGGGCGTGGGCGGCATCCTGTACGAGCAGGCGTGCAGCGAGATCCCGCCGGGCGCGACGCTCGTCCTCTACACCGACGGCCTGATCGAGACGCCGGGCAGCGACATCGAGGAGCGGGTGGGCGAACTCTCCCTGGTCCTCGACGAGTTCTTCGTCGGCACCCCCTGTCTGGAGGCGGCGGCCGACCATGTGCTGGCGCGGCTGCTGCCCCACGCGGACAGCCACGACGACGACGTCACGCTCCTGCTGGCCCAGTTGCCGGCCGCGCCGCTGGCGGCCATGGGGATCGACCTGGCGGCCGTCCCGTCGTCCGTGCCGGAGGGGCGGGCGTTCCTGCACAAGGCGCTCACGTCGTGGAACTGCGCCCCGAGCGCGGACGACGCCGTCCTGCTGCTGTCGGAGACGCTGACCAACGCCGTGCAGCACGCCGAGGGGCCCGTCGGTCTGCATCTGCACCGCACGGCCACCCATCTCACCGTCGAGGTCAGCGACCGCAGCCCGCACCTCCCCCAGCCCCGACTCGCCGCCGAGGACGAGGAGTCGGGGCGGGGGCTGATCCTGGTGCGGGCCCTGGCGGACACCTGGGGGGTGCGGCCCACCGACGAGGGCAAGACGACGTGGTTCACCCTCCGGTTGTGATCCGCTCGGTCCGCGCGGCTCCCTCGGGCCATACGACCTCGACCGGGACACCGCGGCCACGGGCGTAGGCGACCAGGTGGGCGGTGGCGTCCCTGCCGTCGGAGGGCGAGCCGTCCCATACCGCGAGGACCGTGCTGCTCGCCCGGACGAGGCGCTCGTCGGCGCCGATGCGGGCGTCCCGGTCGGCGGGGTCGAAGGGGGCCAGCCTGACCTCCTCGGCGAGCAGCAGCAGTTCCCGCGCTCCTTCCCGGTCCCGTCCGGGGAGCAGCGCGGGCACGGAGTGCTGGGTCGGAATCAGCACCACGAGCCGCCTGCCGGCCGCGCGCGCCGCCCGCCCGAAGGCCACCGGCAGCCCCGCGCCGGCCCGCACGAAGGCGGCGGCGCCGTCGTCGAGGCGTTCCAGGCGGTCCCGCAGCTCGACCTCCAGGAGTTTCACCGTGGCATCGGTCAGATCACCGTGCCCGACCGCGACGATCATCGGACCTCCTCGGGTGCGCGCCCGCCGACCCGGACGACGTCGGTCCGCCGCCGGTAGACCGGATACGGGCGGGTCGGACAGCCGACCGGCACGCTCCACACGTGCACGAGCCGGGTGAACGGCCAGGCGGCGAAGAGCAGGCACGCGGTGAGGGCGTGGAGCAGGAGCCGGTGCAGTTGACGCCGTGGGTGGAGCGCACCACCTTGTCGTGCGCCCAGCGGTCCCGGCAGAAGCCCTCCCAGGCGGGGTCGCCGGTGCCGAACACGGCCCACCCGTCGGCCGAGACCTCACGGCGCGTCAGCAGACGGCGCGCGGCCGGCGGCCAGCCCTCGATGGCGCGACGCCGTGCGGGGCGCGCGCTCTCGTCGTTCTCCATGGACCCGGACGCTATGCGGGCCACCGGCCGCCCCACCGTGGGCCGAACGGCCCTGAGCGGGTCCCGACCGGCCGTGGTTCGGGGTCCTTCGGCCCACGCCGTCCCCGCGGGGTGATCCAGAACTCTGACAGCAGTCACCCGCCCGCAGAAGAGACCGTGCCATGCTCCAGCCGCCGAGGAACCCGCGACCGGAACCGACACCAGCGGTGTCGTCCCGCGCCTGGCTGATGCCGGCCCTCGCCACCGTCGGATTGCCGTCAATGGGGGCGCTGACCGACCGGTTCGGTGGCCGGGTGATGTTCCCGCTGCTTCCCGCCCGAGCGGCGGGGCCTCGCCATCGGTCTGTTCGGCATGGGCATGGGCGGTACGGTGATCAGCGGGCTCAGCACCGTCAGGCTGGTCGAGGCGCAGGGCGTCCGGACCCCGTTCCTGATCACCGCCGCGGCCCTGGTCACCTACGCGGTCGTGGTCACGCTGGTCCCGCGCGACGCCCCGGGCCGTACGGTGCCCACGGAGCCTCTGCGCACCCGGCTGGCCGCCAGGCTGCGGCTCGGGATCATCTGGCAGGTCGGCGCTGTACGCGGTGGCCTTCGGCGGGTACGTCGCCTTCTCCGTGTACCTGCCCACGTACCTCAGGAACGGCTACGGCCTCTCCCGGACCGACGCGGCGAACCACATGGCCGGCTTCGTACTGCTCGCGGTGGCGATGCGGCCGATCGGCGGCTGGCTCTCGGACCGGTTCGGCCCGCTGCCGGTGCTGGCGGGCTCACCGGCGCTGGTCGTCTCCGGGGCCCTGGTGCAGTCGTGTCCAGCCGCAGCTGGGCCCCGCCCGCCGCGTTGCGCTGCACCCGCCGGCCCATTTCGGCCGCGTCGGTGGCCCGCCTCCCGGCACCGGTGCGGGCCGGGAAACGGGCCAAAGGTCATACGTCCAACGGACAAGCCGCGTATATGTGTCGTACGGCGTCCGGCCGGACATCAGCCGGCGAACTCGCCGGAACCCGTCTACGGCAGTCGGGCGATGACGTACTCGGTGAGGTCGATCAGCCGGTTGGTGTAGCCCCATTCGTTGTCGTACCAGCCGAAGACCTTGACGAGTTCGCCGTGGGCCTGGGTCAGCGGGGCGTCCAGGACGCAGGAGGCGGGGTCGCCGACGATGTCGCGGGAGACGATGGGGGCGTCGGAGACCCGCAGGACGCCCTTCAGGGGCCCGTCGGCGGCCTCACGGTAGGCGGCGTTGACGTCGTCTGCGCTCACCGCCCGCTCCAGGACGATGCTGAGGTCGGTGAGGGAGCCGTCCTCGACGGGCACCCGGACGGCGATGCCGTCCAGCGTCCCGGCGAGTTCGGGCAGGACCAGGCCGACGGCGCGGGCCGCACCGGTGCTGGTGGGGATGATGTTGACGGCGGCGGTGCGTCCGCGGCGCAGGTCCTTGTGCGGGCCGTCGAGGACGACCTGGTCGTTGGTGTACCCGTGGATGGTCGTCATCAGGCCCTTGACGACACCGAAGTGCTCGTCGAGCACCTTGACCATGGGGGCCACGCAGTTGGTGGTGCAGGAGGCGTTGGAGATCACGTGGTGGTTGTCGGGGTCGTAGGTCCCCTCGTTGACGCCCATCACGAAGGTGGCGTCGACGTCCTTGCCCGGTACGGACAGCAGCACCTTGCGCGCGCCCGCCTCCAGGTGCGCCCCGGCCGCCGCCCGGGTCCGGAAGCGACCGGTCGACTCGATGACGACATCCACGCCCAGGTCGCCCCAGGCCAGCGAAGCCGGGTCGCGTTCGGCTGTGACGGCGATCCGGTGCCCGTCGACCGTGACGGAGGTGTCGTCGTGCTCGACGGTGCGGCCGATCCGGCCGTACGTGGAGTCGTAGGCGAGCAGGTGGGCCAGCGTGGCGGGCGAGGTGATGTCGTTGACCGCGACGACCTCGATCCGGGTGCCGTTGCCGGCCTGGGCGCGGTCCAGCACACAGCGCAGGTAGTTGCGGCCGATACGGCCGAAGCCGTTGATGCCCACGCGCACGTTCATGTCCGTCCTCCCCTTCGGTGCCCGGTGGGACCCGGGCTGCACTGTCAGCCTCCGCGAGAGGGGCCGGCGGCGGCATGGGCCGTACGGGGGCGATCGGGGGCCGTTCGGACCTGATGCCGGACGTCAGCCGCCCTGCCGCCCCAGCCGGTCCTGGGCCTGGGTGGCGATCACGGCGGCCTGGATGCGGCGCTCCACGCCCAGCTTGGCGAGCAGGCGGGAGATGTGGTTCTTGACGGTCTTCTCCGCGAGGAAGAGGCGCTGGCCGATCTGCCGGTTGGTCAGGCCCTCGCCGATCAGGGCGAGGATCTCCCGCTCCCGGTCGGTCAGGCCGGGAAGGGCGTCGGGTTCCTCCTCCCGTTGCTGGTCGTGACGGAGCCGGGCCATCAGCCGTGTGGTGGCGCTCGGATCGAGCAGGGACTGCCCGGACGCCACGGTGCGTACGGCCGACACCAGGTCGGAACCCTGTATCTGCTTCAGCACATACCCGGAGGCGCCCGCCATGATCGAGTCCAGGAGGGCCTCCTCGTCGTCGAACGAGGTCAGCATCAGACAGCTCAACTCGGGCATGCTGGAGCGCAGTTCGCGGCAGACGGTGACACCGTCCCCGTCCGGGAGACGGACGTCCAGGACGGCCACCTGCGGACGCAGCGCGGGAACGCGCACCAGTGCCTGCTGCACGGTGCCCGCCTCGCCGACCACGGTGATGTCCGGTTCGTCGTCGAGCAGGTCGTGCACGCCACGCCGTACGACCTCGTGGTCGTCCAGCAGGAAGACGCGGATCGGGTCGTCGGGGCCGGGCCGCCGGCTGTCCGCCATCTGATGCTCCTCGCGCTGTGTGCCGTGGCTCCGCGCCCGGGTGCGCGAAACCGGTTCCCGGGACGAGATCCTTCTCCCCCGGGGGCCGGTGGGCCAGGGCCGGTCGGCCCTGATTTGCGCGCCGGCCTCGCCGCGTCGGGACCCACGGCCCTCTTCGTGGGCCGGGCGGCCCCTGGGGCCCGGGGAGCACCGAGGGAAGCCTGGTACTGCCCACAGACGATCAGAGGAGTGGAGCGGATGACTCCCAGGGACACCGACGCCGAAGCCCCCACCACCCCCGCCGTGCGGACAAGAGCCGAGGGCGGCGACGTCGACGAGCAGGCACTCGCGTACATCCGGTCCAAGGTGGACGCGGCTCTCGACCGGCCGGGCCTGCCGCCCGTCACCGGCGAGGTACGGGTCGCCAGGGCCGGGGCGAACCATGTCGAGGAGCCCTGGTCGGCGGGGGCCGAGATCCGTGTGGGCGGCGAACTGCTCGTCGTCCACGCCCGTGAGGCGAGCGCCCACGAACTCGGCGACCGGCTGCAGGACCGGCTGCGCGCCCACCTGGAGCGGCTCTCCGACCGTCGGGAGACCTCCCGGAGGACCGCGGCCCCACCGCCCTGGCGGGGCGGCCCGTCCCCTCAGCGACAGCACTAGCGCCGGCGCGGTGGGCGGGGTGTCCCGCCCACCGGCGCGTGGGAGGAAGAAAGAAGACGCCGTGGAACAGCACATCATCGGCGAGGTGATGACCAGCGAGGTCGTCCTCGCCCACCGCGCGACACCCCACCAGGAGCTGGTCGGGCTACTGGACCGGCACCGCATCAGCGGAGTGCCGGTCGTCGACCACGACGACAAGGTCCTCGGGGTCGTCTCCGGGACCGATCTGGCACGGGCCGGTGCGGGCACGCTCACCGCGGGAGAGCTGATGTCCACTCCCGCGATCACCGTGCACCCGGAACAGTCCGTCTCCGGTGCCGCGCGCGTGATGGAGCGGCACGGTATCGAACGGCTGCCCGTGGTCGACGAGGAGGACCGGCTGATCGGCATCGCCACCCGCCGCGACCTGCTGCGGGTCTTCGCGCGCACCGACGGGACGATACGGCGCGAGGTGATCGACAAGGTCATGCTCGCGGCTCTGGGCCTGCCGCCCGAGGCGGTCGACGTCTCCGTCCGGGACGGCATGGTCACGCTGACCGGGCGGATGGCGCTCAGCAGCGACATCGGCCCGGCCGTGCGGTCGGCATGGCAGGTCGAAGGGGTGGTGGGGGTCGTCAACGGCCTCACGTATCGGGTCGACGACGCGGGGAACACGGAACCCGGGTGAAGGGCCCTCCGGTGCAGGCGAAGGGGCCGAGCGGCCCTAGCGGGCCCCGCTCCGCCCCTATTGCAATGGTCTGACCGGAAACAGCGGCGCACCGCACCCCTGACAGCACCGCGCCGCGAAGAGAACCGCACCATGTCTCGAGAACCCACGGAAGCCGCCCATGACCCTGGACCAAGCGGAGCCGGTCCCCACAGGTCCCCGCGAGAGCATCGCGCTCGACACCGCGGAGGCCCTGCGGCTGCTGGGCAGTGTCTCCTTCGGCCGGATCGTCTTCACCCGGCACGCGCTGCCGACGGTCCGGCCCGTCAACCATGTCCTCGACGGCGGGGACATCGTCATCCGCACCCACGAGGGCGCCGCCCTCACCTCCCGCACCGGGCAGGCCGACGGGCAGGGTGTCGTCGTCGCCTACGAGGTGGACGCCATCGATCCCGACACGCACCTGGGCTGGAGCGTGGTGGTGACCGGATACGCCCACCTGGTGACCGACCCCGGCCAACGCGCCCGCTACCAGGAGCTGTTGCGCCCCTGGGTGGGCCGTGCGATGGACTACACGGTCCGGATCCGCCCCGACCTCGTCACCGGTATCCGCCTGGCTCCCGCCGACGCCTGAGTCCGACGGGCGCCGGTCATGACTCCGTGGGCACCAGCACCACGGGGCAGTGGGAGTGATGCAGCAGGGTGTGCGCGACCGAGCCCAGATGCGGGGTGAACCGGCCGGTGCGGCGATGCGCGCCGATCACCACGACGGACGCCCGCTCCGAGGCCTCCAGCAGGGCGTGGGCAGGGCCGGTGCGCACGGAGCGGGCGTCGACGCCCACCCGAGGGTGCTGGGCCCGAAGGCGTGCGAGAGCGAAGCGCGCCACCGCCTCCTCCGACCGTTCGTAACGCGCCAGGCTCTGCTGACCGGGGCTCGTCGCGGGGACCGGCGAGGGCGGTTCGGGGGTGATGTGCCGGTGGTCCCAGGAGTGCACGACACGCAGCCACACGCGCCGCCGCTCGGCCTCCTCGAAGGCGTAGACGGCGGCGTCCGCGTCCGCGTCGCCCTGCAGTCCCAGGAGGACGTCGCGCCCCGCGTCGAGGGCGGCCTCCCAGGGGTGGTCGCCGCGGACCACCATCAGCGGACCGCGGACGTGCGCGGCCAGCCGCAGACTCACCGAGCCGAACAGGGTGCCGCCGATCCCGCCGAAGCCGCGCGTACCGACGACGGTGAGGGCGGCGCCGTCGCTCTCCTCGGTCAACGCCCGTACGGCGCCGCCCTGGACGGCCCGGGCGGCCACTCGCAGACCGGGGCGCCGGGCATGGACGCGAGCGACGGCGGACGCCAGGATCGGCCCCGCCTCGTCGCTGTCGGGCACCGCGTAGACGAGGCGCAGTTCGGCCTCGCGCCGGGCGGCCTCGTCGGCGGCCCGGTCCAGGGCGCGTATCGCGTGCAGTGAGCCGTCGACACCGACGACCACGTAGGGGAGTTTCATGTCCCGGTTCCCTTCTGTGCCGTGCTCCCTCTGCGGCTTCGGACACGATGCTCGTCCCGCGCGGGCGGCGGGGGCAGGGGCCGCGAGAACCCGGCCGAGCGCCGTACGGCCCCTGCCACCGGGACCCTGGGCCCGTCCCCGGTCGCCGCGGAGGTCAGGGCCGCTGGGCCTGAAGGGACTCAGAGCCAACTGAGAGACTCCTGTGAAAAAGTGCGTCGCGGGTCCCCCGTGCCGACCGGGGACCCGGTCCACGCGCATACGGCGCAACCACCCTTGGAGAAGGCGCTCATGAGTCTGACCGTTGTCAACGGGCTACCCGCACACGTCCTGTTCGTGCACTTCGTCATCGTCCTCGTGCCTCTGAGCGCCCTGGCACTCGTGGTGTGCGCGGTCTGGCCCGGCGGTGCCCGCCGGATCGGCCTGCTGCTGCCCGTGCTCGCGTTCGTGACGCTGGGGAGCGTGCCGCTCGCGACGCACGCGGGAGAGTGGCTGGAGCAGCGTGTCGGCAGCGGCTCACTCGTGCGCAGGCACGCCGAGCTCGGTGACAGCATGCTGCCGTGGGCTCTCGGCCTCTTCGTCGTCTCGGCCGTCGTCTGGTGGACGGCGCGCCGCTCGGCTCCCGCAGCGGACGGCACGTCGGCTGCCTCGTGGACGCCTTCGACAGTGGTGCGCGGCATAGTCGTGGTCGTTTCCCTCGCTGTCGCGGTCGGCGCCGTGGTGGACGTCTACCGGATCGGCGACTCGGGCGCGAAGGCGGCCTGGCAGGGCAGCTACTCCAAGACGGCCACGCCGTAGGGCGGCCGACGCGTTTCCCCGGCCGGCCCCGTGCGAGGGCACCGAGAAGGGCCCGAACCCCGCGCGTTAGCCCGCCGGGGCACAGGGCACTCGGAGCCCGTGGCGGATCCGGACCGGGACCCGCCGCTTCCTGGCTGGAGGTGAAGGGCATGGGGCACGGCGGGAACGTGATCGAGGAACTGATGACCGACCACCGTGAGGTGGAGGAGTTGTTCGGCCGGATCGAGTCGCTGCCGATCGGGGACAAGGACCGCAAGGTCCACGCCGACCAGGTCACGATGGAGCTGGTCCGGCATTCGGTCGCCGAGGAGGCGTATCTCTATCCTGCGGTGCGGGAACACGTCGCCGGCGGGGACGGCATCGCGGACAAGGAGATCGAGGACCACTCCACGGCCGAGCAGATCATGAAGGAGCTGGAGAGCTGTGAGGCGGACCACCGCGAGTTCGACCGGCTCATCGGCAGGCTGATGACCGAGGTCCGCGCGCACATCGCCGACGAGGAGGAGAACCTCTTCCCGAAACTGCGTGCCGCGTGTCCGCCGGAGGCGCTGGACAAGCTGGGCGACAAGGTCCGCCAGGCCAAGAAGATGGCGCCGACCCGGCCCCACCCCTCCGCACCGGACACCCCTCCGGCGAACAAGCTGCTGGCGCCGGGCGCGGGTCTGGTCGACCGTCTGCGCGACGCCCTCAGCGGCCGCGGCAAGCACGACTGACCAGCGGCCCGGCAGCTCGGCTCACAGGAACCGGTCGAGGGCCTCGGTCAGCTCCGCCGGCCTCTCCACCGGGAGTTCATGGCCGGCGTCGATGACGCGGACCACGGCGTTCGGATACGCCTTCGCCTTGCGCAGCATCTGCTTCACCGGCAGCTGGACGTCGTGGTAACCGTGGACGATCAGGGTGGGTGCCTCGATCTCGCCGACGCGGTCCAGGACGTCGAAGGCCCGCATCGCGCCGTAGTCGGTCATGACCACGTCCTTCGGTGTGGCGGCCGAGGCCCTGATGTACTCGCGGATCTCCTCGCGCGGGTGGCCCGGCGCGAAGGCCCGCTGGATGTTGGCGGCGACGAAGAGTCTGAAGGGCACGAGGGTGGAGGCCGCCATCAGCAGGCCCCGGCCGCGGCTGTAGGTCATCCGGCTGATGGAGCCGACCAGGACCAGGCGTTCGACGAGGTCGGGCCGGGCGAGCGCGACGATCTGCGCGATCATGCCGCCCATGGAGTGGCCGACGAGGACGCAGCGGTCGATCTTCAGGTGGTCGAGGAGGGCGAGGACGTCCTGGGCGAGGTCGTCGACGGCCCGTACGCCGGCTCCGGTGCTGTCGCCGTGGCCGCGCAGGTCCAGTCGTATCACCCGGCGCTTCGGCGAGAAGTGCGCGAACTGGTGGTCCCAGCGGTGGCGGTCGGCCGTCCACCCGTGGACGAAAACCAGGGGCACGCCCTCACCGTCGCGGGGGCCTTCGTCGTCGTACGTCAACACCGCGCCCACGACGTCGAGTTGCGCCATGTCTGCCTCCTGGATCCGGTCCGTTACCGACCAGTAGGCTAGTCGGCCCCGGGGCCGCCGTCACCGTGGAGCGCACGACAGGAGCGCACGACAGGGCCCGGACACCGTGGGCGGCACGGTGTCCGGGCCGTGGGCGTGAGCGGTGGTCAGCTCCCGTCGAGGCGGGCGCGCAGAAGTCCCTTGCCCAGTTCGGCGCCCTTGCGGCTATCGGCCTGGGCCTTGCGGAACAGGTCGGCGACCTCGGTGTCCTTCTCGCGCTCGGCGTCCTGGATGTAGCTCTCCAGACGCAGGGCGTTGTTCAGGCATGCCTCGACGTACCAGATCAGGTTGTAGTCCTTGTCCGGCGTCCCGGTCACGCCGCCGGTCTCCGTGCTGCTCGTCATGGTGTGCGGCCCTCCTCCAGCGGTTGTCCTTCCGGAGAGGTCCGGGTACCCGTCCCACGCTGCGCAATCAGCCCACGTCCCAGAGGAACCGGTGGGTGTGGATGCCGAAGTACGGGAACGACCGGATCTCCCGCACGCCTTCGACGGGCCGTACGACGTCGTTGACGAAGTCCAGGAGTTCACGCGGGCCGGAGGCGACCACCTCGGCGAACAGGTCGAAGCCGCCGGAGGTCAGCACGGAGTAGACGACCTCGTCGCGCCGGGCGAGTTCGTCGGCGACCGCGCGGGGGTCGCCGTCCACGGTGATGCCGAGCAGCGCCATGGACTGGCCGCCCATGGCCATCGGGTCGGTGACCCCGACGACCTGGACGGTCCTGGAGTCCAGCAGCCGCTGGAGGCGCTGGCGTGCCGCCGACGCGGACAGACCGACCTTGGGGCCGAGGTCGGCGTAGGCGATACGGCCGTCGATCTGCAGTTCGCGCAGGATGGCCCGGTCGATCTCGTCCACGGTGCTGGTTCTCCTCTGTCGGTCGGTGGTCTCGGGCCGGTCGGCGGCGCTGCTCAGCCGATCAGTTCCGTCAGGGCGGCGGCGAAGACGTCGGTGTGGGTGTCGACGTCCCGCTCGGTGGTGTCGGGACACATGAGGGCCATGTTGTGGAACGGGGTCAGCAGGATGCCCCGGTTGGCCAGGTAGAGGTGGAGGAAGTCCTCCAGGTCGGTGTCGGCGGCCGCGGCGGACTCGGTGCCGGTGCGGGGGGCCGGGGAGGCGAAGCGGTACTCGGTGCGGGCGCCGAGGCGGCTGACCGACCAGGGCAGGGCGTGCGCGTCGATGCCCGCGCGGACGCCTGCCTCGAAGCGTTCGGACAGCTTGGCCATATGGGCGAACGCGTCGTCGGTCAGGACGAGTTCGAGGGTGGCGCGCATGGCGGCGACGGAAAGGGCGTTGCCGGCCAGGGTGCCGCCGACGCCGCCCATGTCGACCAGGTCGAGGTCGGTGCGGTCGAGGAGGCGGTCGGCGAGTTCGGCGGAAAGGCCGTAGGCGCCGGCCGGGACGCCGCCGCCGATCGCCTTGCCGATGGTGAGCACGTCGGGGTCGAGGTCCCAGGCCGCGGTGCAGCCGCCGGGGCCGGCGGAGAAGGTGTGGGTCTCGTCGTTGATGAGCAGGGTGCCGTGCCGGCGGGTCAGTTCGCGGACGCCTTCGAGGTAGCCGGGTTCGGGCAGCACGATGCCGATGTTGGTGAGCGCGGGTTCCATGAGGACGGCGGCGACGTCGCCATGGGCGAGTTCGCGCTCCAGCTGCTCCAGGTCGTTGAACTCGGCGACCCGGCTGGTGAGGGTGACGTCGCAGGGCGCGCCGACGTTGCCGGGGCGGGCCTCTCCCCCGCCGTCGGGGCCGACGACGATGAGGGACTCGTCGACGCTGCCGTGGTAGCTGTAGCTGTTGAAGAGGATCTTGGGGCGGCCGGTGACGGCACGGGCCAGGCGGATCGCCCAGCGGTTGGCGTCGGTCGCGGTCAGCGAGAAGCTCCAGCGGGCCAGGCCGAAGCGGCGGGTGAGTTCCGCGCCGACCCACTCGGCGTCCTCCGTGGGCAGCATCGCGGTGGCCCCGCCCAGCTCGGCGAAGCGGCGCTGCACCGCCTCGGCGACGGGCGCCGGCGAGTGGCCGGTCATGGCACCCGTGTCACCGAGGCAGAAGTCGACGTACTCATGGCCGTCGATGTCCGTGATGCGGGCGCCGCGGGCGGTCGCGAGGTAGCGGGGGAACGGCCCCGCGGTCTTGTTCATCCACGTCATCGGCACCCGCCCGAAGAGGTGGTCGGCGCGTGCGTACGCGTCCCGGGAGCGCGGACAGCGGCTTACCGCCTCCGCACTCTCGCGGGCCAGCAGGTCCTGCAGACGGGAGCGGTCCATGGGTCACCTCGGCACACGGGTCGGACGAAGGAATGAAGTGACTGTACGACGGAAACGGCCGTCTATTCAACTCTTTGGAGCGGATTCACGCGCACCAACGATTGATTAACGCGTCACCGCGCTCGATTCACGCGTCCATGCGATGTCGACCGAGTTGCTCGCCCGCCCCGGACAGCACCGCGGGGCGCGACCAGTCCCCCGTGCCGGTCGCGCCCCGCGGCTGTCGAACTTACGTGACCTGCGGTTGTGTTGGGTATCGCGTCGGTGCCCACTACGGCGGCCCCGGGACTCACCCGTGCACAGGTGAGTCCGTTTGGCCCCGGTTCGACCGGTCGAGGCCGGGCTCGCCGAGATCACCGAGGGCCAGGTGGGCGAGGACGACCTCGTAGAGGTCGCTGCCGGCGGCGAGGAGCTGGCGTTCCAGCACGGGTTCCGCGCTGCGGACATGGTCCCGGACGGTCTGCGCGTGCACGCCGAGGGTCTGGGCGGCGCGTTCCGCGTTGCCGCCGGCGGCGATCCAGGTGCGCAGGGTACGGCGCAGGTCGCGGGCGTCGGTGTCCAGGCGGTCGAGCAGCTCGCGGGCCCAGGTGCGCAGGGCGTCACCTGCCAGCAGGTCGTCCAGGCCGGCCGGGACGGGGTCGGGGGCGTCGTCGGCCAGCCCGATCTGGGTGTTGAGTGCCAGGTGGACGACGGCGCGGGCGGTGAGGTCGGAGAAGTCCGCCCCGAGCAGGCTCTCCACGCGTTCCATTCGGGCGCGGACGGTGTTGCGGCTGACCCCGAGGACCTTGGCGGCGTTGACGGCGGTGAACTCCAGGCCGAGCCGGGAGGTGGCGAGGAGTTCGGCGCGGGTGTGGTGCGGCAGGGTGTCGAGCGGGTGCAGCAACCGGTCGGTCCAGCCGCGCAGGGCGGCCGGGTCCATCAGGCGTTCGGGGTGGGTGCGTTCGGCGTAGACGGCCTGCTTGTCGGGGCGGAAGCGGGCCACCGCGAGGGCGCTGACGGCCTGTCCGTACGCGGTGGCGGTGCGGGCGAGGCTGTGCGGGGCGCTGCCGCCGAGGAGGGTGCCGGGCCGCCGGCCGATCAGCGAGCGCAGCTCCTCGGCGGCCGCGTCGCGCGGAGTGACCACGATGACGTGCGCGTCCACGGCGGGGCAACGTACGACCAGGGCCCGCTCCCGCGTCACGTCGAGGCACTCCTCGGCGATGCGGTCGCGGTCCCGTACGCCCCCTTCCAGGACGTAGACGCAGGCGGTGTCGGTGTCGAGCAGACCGGGCCACAGGCCCGCGGCCACCCTGCGGGCGGCGACGGTGTCCTCCACCATCAGCAGTTGCAGGATGGCCAGGCGCAGGTCGGAGGTGGCGCGTCGGAGCCGGCGGGCGGACTCGGTCGACTCACGTGCCCTGAGCAGGAGTTCGACGACCTGGGCGGTGTGGGTGACGATGTCGGAGCTCCGCCGGTCGAAGGGGGTGTCGCGAGCCACGGCCAGCACGGCGACCGCACCCCGTCCCGGCTGCTCCACGCCGACCAGGCGCAGATGGCGGCCGGTGTCGTCCCATGCGGCGGAGGCGATCCGGCCGGTGGCGAGGTCGGCGACGAGGGCGCCGTCGAGCGGGAGCCAGGTGCCGGCCAGCAGGGAGCCGGTCTCGTCCTGGAGGCAGGCGCTCCCGTGCACGACGTCCGCGAGCCAGCCGACGACCCGGCGGACATCTCCCCCGGCGGGCCGCAGTTGCCCGAGCAGATCCTGCGCCCACGTCGGGTCGTCGGCGCCCGTCACCCGCGCGGGACGCGCCCCGTCCGTTCGGTCAGGCATCTCGTCCTTCTCCTCCCGCATCGCATCGGCCTCGGACTGAACCGCGGTTCAGGCGCCGTGGTCCGCGAAGGCGCCGTCGTCGGCGAAGGCCAGCGCGGCGAAGCGTTCGCCGATCAGGCGGTGGGTCGCGGCATCGGGGTGGAGGTCGTCGGGAAGCGGCAGTTCGGCGCTGTCGGCCTCGCCGTAGAGGGCGCGGCCGTCGAGGTGGTGCAGGTTCGGGTCGTCGGTGGAGCGCTGCTTCACGATCCGGGCCAACTGCTCGCGTACGACGTTCAGGGTCAGCTTTCCGGTCGCGACGTCCGCCGGATCGCCCATGGCCGTGAAGCGCAGCCGGCCCTCGTCGATGGCAGCGAGGTCCCAGGCGGTGGGGCCGGGGGTGTCCTCGTGGATGGGGCAGAGGATGGGCGAGACGACCAGCAGGGGTGTGGTCGGGTGACCTTCGCGGACGGTGTCGAGGAAGCCGTGGACGGCGGGACCGAAGGCGCGCAGGCGCATCAGGTCGGTGTTGACCAGGTTGATGCCCAGTTTGACGCTGATCAGGTCGGCGGGGGTGTCGCGCAGGGTGCGGGCGGTGAACGGGTCGAGCAGGGCGCTGCCGCCGAATCCCAGGTTGATCAGTTCGACTCCGGCGAGGGAGGCGGCGTGCGCGGGCCAGGTGTGGGTGGGGCTCGCGGCGTCGGAGCCATGGCTGATCGAACTGCCGTGGTGGAGCCAGACTTTACGGCCGTTCGCCGGCGCGGGCTCGACGGGCGCGTCGGTGCGCAGGGCGACGAGTTCGGTGATCTCGTTGTGCGGGAGCCAGATCTCGATGTCCTTGTCGCGCTCGGGCAGATCGGTGAAGCGGAGGGTGCCGGCTGTGCCGCGGCGGAGTTCGGTGGCGCCGGTCCTCAGGTCGATGGTCGCCGTGTCGCCGCCCTTCACCACGCCCTGGCCGGCCGGGCGGCCGTCGACGAGAAGGTCGTAGAAGCCGTCGGGGCGCAGGGGGGCATCGGCGTAGACGCGCTTGACCGGCACCGTGTCGAGTTCGACGGCGGTGGCGCGGGTGCGGAAGACCAGCCGTACGCCGGAGGGCTGGGCCTCGGCCATGGCCAGCTGTCCGTCGTCGCACTGGGCCCGGGCCCAGGCGGGCAGTCGGTGCGGCATCAGGCCGCGGTCGGTGCGCTCCAGGTCGAGGGCGCCGCGCAGCAGCTCCGCGGTGATCGGCGTGGTGATCCAGTCGTACTCGGTGTCCATGTCCTCTGCCTGTCGGTCAAGGGGTCGGAGTGGCGGGCCAGTTGCGCAGGAGGGCGTCGAGGGCGTCGAGAATCCGGGTCCAGCTCTCGTCGGAGTCGGGGGCGCTGTGGCTGAAGCCGCCGGCCAGCTCCAGGCTCGAGTAACCGTGGAAGACACTGCCCAACAGCCGTACGGCATGGGTCTGGTCCGGCTCGGTGAGGTCGTAGCCGCGCAGGATCGCGCGGGTCATCCGGGCGTGCCGGACTCCCGCGCCGGCGGCGGCCGTCTCGGGGTCGAGCCGCAGCCGGGCCGCGCTCGCACGGCCGGGGTGTTCCCGGCTGTAGTCGCGGTAGGCGTCGGCGAAGGCGACCAGGGCGTCCTTGCCGGCCCGGCCGGCCACGGCGTCGGCGGCCCGGTCGGCGAGTTCCTCCAGGGCGAACAGGGCGATACGGGTCCTGAGGTCCTGGGAGTTCTTCACATGCGAGTACAGGCTGGCGACCTTGACGTCGAAGCGCCTGGCGACCTCCGAGACGGTGACCTGGTCGAAGCCGACCTCGTCGGCCAGCTCCGCACCTGCCCGGACCACCCGCTCCGTGGTCAGCCCTACGCGTACCATGACGACCCTCTCATTTGCCTGAATCGATTATGCGTTTGCCTAAAGCTTTTAGGCATCCTAGCGTGGCCCTATGGAACCCCTGACCGAGCAGCAGATCCGCGCCGCCTTCGTGAACTGCACCAAGGGCGAGGCGAAGCGGCTGCACATCCCGCGCGATCTGGCCGAGCGGCCCTGGGACGACCTGGACTGTCTGGGCTGGCGCGACCCCCAGGCCCCCGCCCGCGCCTACCTCGTCGTCGAGCTGGCGGGCCGGCCCCACGCCGTCCGGCTCCGCACCTCCCCGGCCGGCTCCTGGCAGACCCGCCGCAGCATGTGCTCGATGTGCCTCACCACCCATGGCGATGTGTCCCTCATGGTCGCGCCGCGCGCGGGCAAGGCCGGGCAGCAGGGCAACTCGGTCGGCGCGTACATGTGCGCCGATCTCGCCTGCTCGCTGTACGTGCGGGGCAAGAAGGACCCGGGCGCCGGCGGGCGGCTGCCCGAGACCCTCACCCTGGAGGAGAAGATCCACCGCACCGTGGCGAACCTCGCCGCGTTCGTCGCCAAGGTGACCACGGCATAAGCTCGGCGGATGGCCAAGTACTTCGACGTGCACCCCGACAACCCCCAGCCGCGCACCATCTCGCAGGTCGCGGAGAGCATCCGGTCGAACGCGCTCATCGCGTATCCCACCGACTCCTGCTACGCGCTCGGCTGCCGCCTGGGCAGCCGTGACGGCATCGAGCGGATCAGGACGATCCGTCACCTGGACGACCGGCACCACTTCACCCTCGTGTGCCAGGACTTCGCGCAGCTGGGCCAGTTCGTGCGGGTCGACAAGGACGTGTTCCGCGCGATCAAGGCCTCGACGCCCGGCAGTTACACGTTCATCCTGCCGGCGACCAAGGAGGTGCCGCGGATGCTGCAGCACCCGAAGAAGAAGACGGTCGGCGTGCGCATCCCCGATCACGTCGTCACCCAGGCCCTGCTCGCGGAGCTCGGCGAGCCGCTGCTGTCCAGCACGCTGCTCCTGCCCGACGAGGAGGAGCCGATGACGCAGGGCTGGGAGATCAAGGACCGCCTCGACCATGTCCTGGACGCGGTGGTCGACTCCGGGGAGTGCGGCACCGAGCCGACGACGGTCATCGACTTCTCGGGCGGCGAGGCGGAGATCGTACGGCGGGGGGCCGGGGACACCACGCGGTTCGAATGAGCCGTTCCGGTTGGGCCGGGGGTCGTGTCGGGCCGGTCGATGACGCGTGCAACGATGATCGCACCCGGCCCGTGGGGCCGTGGAGTTCGTCGGCGCCGAGCGCGCAGAGAGGTAGTCCCCCATGGCCTCCGTACAGGGAACAGCCGTCGACATCACCACCGAGGACGGCGTCGCCGACGCCTACCTGGCACATCCGGACGACGGCCTGCCGCATCCCGGTGTCCTGTTCTACCAGGACGCCTTCGGACTCCGTCCGCATCTGAGGTCCATGGCGGACCGGCTGGCCGGCGCCGGCTACACGGTGCTGGTGCCGAACGTCTTCTACCGGCACGGCCGTACACCGGTCTTCGACCTGCCCGAGTTCATCGACCCGTCGGCACGGCCGGAGATCTTCCAGCAGATCGGCCCGGTGATGCAGACGCTCACCCCCGAGCTCGCCATGCGGGACGCGGACGCCTATCTGCGGTGGCTGGCCGACTCCCCGCTCGTCGCGGACGGCCCGGTCGCGCTGACCGGCTACTGCATGGGCGCGCGGCTGGCGCTGTTCACTGCGGGCACCTATCCGGACCGGGTCGCGGTGGCGGCCGGCTTCCACGGCGCGCGGCTGGCGACGGACGCGCCGGACAGTCCGCACCTGGTGGTGGAGAAGGTCACGGCCGAGGTGTACTTCGCTCACGCCGACGAGGACCCGTCGATGCCCCCGGAGCAGCAGCAGCTGCTGGAGGAGACCCTGACGGCGGCGGGCGTACGGCACCGCTGCGAGGTCTACCCGGGCGCGCACCACGGGTTCACCCAGGCGGACACGGCCACCTACCACCAGGAGGGCGACGAGCGGCACTGGGCGGCGCTGCTCGACCTGCTGGAGCGGACCTTCTGACAACAACCGGCTCCAGGCGCCCGTGGGTTGTGTAGACGGAAG